>JAHHHZ010000031.1 GCA_019359095.1 Pleurocapsa minor HA4230-MV1
TGTGAAGTTTTGATTAAGTTTGTTAAAACTTGCTCTATCCTCTCACTTGGAGTGGTTTATAATTGACTTTTTATCCAAAAAACTTGGGGGCTTTAAAACTGTCAAACTATTGTATTGTCTTGGTTCTGTGCGCTTTGGGTGACTTGCATCCCTCTCAACCGCGCATTTACCAATATAAGCAACATTTCTAATAAAGTCAACCCCCTTTTCCAACATTATTTTAGGATTTTAGTTCTTTTGGCCTTATTTATTATCATTTAAGCTTTACTAGCTATAGTGTTAAAGCATTTAATTTTATTTTTCAAATTAACTAAAAAAGTTTGTATGGCTAATTTACCTTCCTTAATAATTGTCGATCGCCTACTAGAAAATTGGTTATTAGAAGATATTGGCAGAGGAGATTTTACTACTCAAGGATTGTTCAACGACAAAATTGAAATCAATCAAGGTGTATGGGTTGTGAAAGAAGACGGGGTGATTGCAGGATTACCGATCGCAGCTAGAGTTTTTGAGTTATTAGATAAGCAAGCTCAGTTCACCTGTGATGTAGGAGAGGGGGACTATTGTAAGTCGGGAACGAAGATTGCCAGCATTAAAGGAAGTAGAGAAGCATTGCTAACAGGAGAAAGAGTTGCACTTAATTTGGCAATGCGTTTGA
The DNA here is from genome assembly GCA_019359095.1 of Pleurocapsa minor HA4230-MV1. Classification (NCBI taxonomy): domain Bacteria; kingdom Bacillati; phylum Cyanobacteriota; class Cyanophyceae; order Pleurocapsales; family Pleurocapsaceae; genus Pleurocapsa; species Pleurocapsa minor. Next base: position 659 of record JAHHHZ010000031.1, read on the forward strand.
GTGGAATTGCTACCGCAACTCGTAATTATGTAACAGAGATTAGTAACTTGCCAACTAAATTAGTAGATACTCGAAAAACTACGCCAGGTTTAAGAGTATTAGAAAAATATGCCACAAGAGTCGGTGGTGCAGTAAATCATCGAATGGGATTAGATGATGCGGTGATGATTAAGGATAATCACATAAAAGCAGCAGGGGGAATAGAAAAAGCGATCGCACTTTTAAGAAACAACATTCCTTATCCCTTAAGTATTGAGGTGGAGACAAGCAATCTGGAAGAAGTAGCAGCAGCTTTACAACATGGTGCTGATATTATTATGCTGGACAACATGTTTTTAGAAACAATGATTCAGGCTGTAGAGCTAATTCGCAATACAAGCAAAAGAGTTAAGATAGAAGCCTCGGGTAACATCACTTTAGAGACAATTCGTGCCGTCGCCGAAACTGGAGTTGATTATATTTCTAGCAGTGCGCCAATTACTCGATCGCCTTGGTTAGATTTAAGCATGAGGTTCGTTTGAAGATTATAAGTAGCAAACATTATATATTTCAATTATTAGCTTACTGAAGCGGCAGTAGAAGTATGTTCTTCAATTGAGATACTATTTCTTTTCAAAGCTGCTCGAACTAACCCTAAAAACAGTGGATGCGGATTATTAGGACGAGAACGGAACTCTGGATGAAATTGAGTCGCAATAAAGAAAGGATGATTTGGCATTTCAATTATTTCTACCAAACGTCCATCCGGAGACGTACCACTAATTTCGTAGTTTGTTTCTAACAACAGGCTGCGATAAGCATTATTAAACTCATATCGATGACGATGACGTTCATAAATCACTTCATTTTGATATAGAGAGTAAGCCAGGGTATCTGATTTTAAGCGACAGGGATATGTTCCCAGGCGCATAGTACCTCCTAAATCAATAACGTCTTGTTGTTCGGGTAAAATATTGATCACGGGATTAGATGTTTCCGAGTCAAATTCAGCGCTATTGGCATCATCTAATTTGGCTACATTACGCGCCCACTCAATCGCACAGCACTGCATCCCCAGACACAAACCTAAAAAAGGTAAATTGGTCGAACGAGCATATTCAATCGCTGCTACTTTACCGTCTACCCCCCGAATGCCAAAGCCACCAGGTACGATAACACCACCCACGTCATGAAGATATTTAGCTGCACCATGAGTTTCGATATCTTCGGCGCTGATCCAACGTAAGTTTACCTCACAGTCTGCCTCGATCGCTCCATGTCCTAATGCTTCTACCACCGATAAATAAGCATCGCTGAGTCGGATGTATTTACCGACGATCGCCACGGTAATTTTGGTGCGGGTAGAATTCATTTTAATGACTAAATTACGCCAGTCTTTTAAGTCTGGTTCGCGCTGTTCAAGCTGTAGTAACTCGATAGTTCTTTGGGCTAGCCCTTCTTGTTCTAAAATGAGAGGCACTTCATAAATCGTGCTGGCATCGAGAGAAGTAACCACCGAATTGACTTCCACATCGCAAAATTCGGCAATCTTTTCCTTAATTCCAGGAAACAAAGGGCGATCGCTACGGCAAACCAAAACATCAGGCTGGATGCCGATGGAACGTAATTCTTTGACTGAATGCTGAGTCGGCTTAGTTTTCATTTCTCCCGCAGCGGGAATCCAGGGAATTAGAGTAACGTGCATATAAACGACATTGTTTTTGCCCACGTCTTTACGAAATTGACGAATCGCTTCCATAAAAGGCAAAGATTCAATATCCCCCACCGTACCGCCAATTTCCGTCAGGACTACATCCGAGCCTGTATTACTGGCAACTCGATGGATTCTGGCTTTAATTTCATTAGTAATGTGGGGAATAACCTGAACTGTACCCCCCTCATAATCGCCTCTTCTTTCTTTATTGATTACCGCCTGATAAATAGAGCCTGTAGTGACACTATTAAGACGGGACATTGAAGTATCAGTAAAACGTTCATAATGACCTAGGTCGAGATCGGTTTCTGCACCATCATCAGTTACAAAAACTTCTCCGTGTTGATAAGGACTCATAGTGCCTGGATCGACGTTGATGTAGGGATCGAGCTTGAGAATCGAGACGGAATAGTTGCGCGATTTCAATAATCGACCTAAACTAGCTGCCACGATTCCTTTACCGATACTTGAGACTACCCCGCCAGTAATAAATACAAATTTAGTCATATATGTTTCACCATAATTACTGCTTGATAACTATCGTTAATATGTCTCAGCCAGATACGGTAGAGTAAGGAGCTTGAGTGATGCTAAGTAGATAATTTTGATGTAGATAAACGCTTTGAAAAGCCACGCTGACAACATACTCATCAAAAAAGTTTAATCTGTATTAACTTAATTAACTTGTAAATGTCAGAGATTAAACTTAACATCTACAAGTTAATAACATTACTGGAAACAGCTAGTAAATACAAGTCCAGACAAGTACATAAAGCATGGTTTAATAATCACACATTGACTTGCCAACTAGCAGCTAAATAGTCTCGGATTTCCCAAAAATCATGCCACTGAACATAAGGCTTGTTTTCAACATCCAAATACTGCTTAAGGCGATCGCGGGCAAACACCAAATCCGCAGCTAGAGACATGTTAATATCTGTTACGGAATCGCCGATCGCTATTTTTTCTTGAGCCGAATACTGTGCCATGACGATCTCTTTAGCGACAAACTCTGTATCGCTAGAAATTGCGGAATAAGGCTGTAAAAATTCGCCTCTAGTCTCGACTTTCCCTGCATAGATAGCTGTAACGCCATCCAGCAATTGCTGATGTTCTAATACTGCTGTAACCATACTTGTTAGTCCACCTGAAATGACCACGAAAGGAATTGTGGCATCATTAAGAAATTCTATAAATTCTTTAAGTCCTGGACGAACTGGTTGTTGGGCAATAAAGTCAATCATAGCTGGATAATGTTGAACAGGAATTGCACCTAAAGTTTTGTCTATACCTTCTTTGAGGCTTATTTCTCGGCGAAAAATTGCGGGTAACAGTCGGGCTGCCGTTTTGGGGGCAAATTTTTCGAGCATACTGACAAAAGTATCTTTAGCGGTAATTGTGCCATCAAAATCACAGAAAACAACTCGTGAAGAATTCATTATTATTAAGAGAGTGATGAGATCAGCCTAGTTGACGATTGGCTCAATAATCAAGCAAAAATTATTCCCACTCAATTAAATTGGCAACATGGTATATGTAGCTCAACCCGATCGGCAAAAAGTGGCTTGAATTAGGAGCAAGAGAATCTGTGACCAGAAAACGCTATGATCGACTCATAACTTACTTATTGACGATTACGATTAATAACTAATATATATTATGGGAGAATCAAAACGCCGTAAATCAGCATTGGGAACAGAATATGGTCAAAAGTCTGACAGAATACTTCCCTGGCTGCCAATTACCAAAGCTCAAGCAGAAAAATTTATTAACATAACTAGTAAGGGAGCTTGGATTGGGATTGGTATCATGATTGCTGTTTGGGTGACCGTCAGATTTATTGGCCCAGCATTCGGTTTCTGGGAAGTTTATTAAAAAATTGTCTAGCGCAGAAAAATTTAAAACTAGGTATTTATAGAGCAGGTTAAGAGATGAGCGAACAAAATCCCTACGAACAACTTGGGGTCACAGAAAATTCTTCATTTGAAGAAATACAGGCTGCCAAAAAGAGACTTTATGAACAACATGGTCACGATCATACCGTACTAGAAGAAGTAGAAATCGCTTACGATTCAATCATTATGGATCGCTTGCGGTTGCGTCAAGAAGGTAAAATTAAAGTTCCCGAAAAAATTCGTTTTCCTGAACGTAATGCGGAAAAAACTTTAAAAGTTCCCCAGATCGTTAACGATAAATCTGCTGTTTGGTTACAAGATTTAGTAGATACACCTTCTCAAACAGATATTCTTTGGCCATCGGGTATTTTCTTAACCCTATCAGCGATCGCCGTATTTTCTTCCAATAGTGAAGCCTCGATTCTTCCGCTATTAATGGCTTTGGGCTTTATTGCTAATATTTACTTTCTCAATCGTAAAGAAGGACGCTCAGGTAGAGCATTTTTGATTAGCTTTGTGGCTTTGTTTGCTGGGATCGCGATCGGCACAGGTTTAGCCAACCTAGTCTTAAGTCAGGGAGGGATTACTGCTTTAGATCATAATCAGTTTGCTGCTACCGTAACTTTCTGTTTATTTTGGCTCGTAAGCTGCTTTTTACGTTAATCTGCTTGGTTTTGCTGTCAGTGTCTGGAAATAAAAAAAAGGAGGAAACTTATTCACTCCCTTTTTTTGTTGCAGCAAATTTTACTTAAAGCTCTAAATTAGAGTTAACCAATACTGGTCAAAATATCTGTAGCATGAGTGCTAGTGTTCACATTACTGTCCACGTGAGCAATTGTGCCATCAGCATCGATAATGTAGGTAACACGCTTAGCGTAGCCACCACCATCAACATCGTAAGCTTTGGTAATGGTACCGTCGCTATCGACTAATAGTTTGAACGGTAAACCATACTTCTCTTTGAATTTTTGATGAGAAGCCCGATCGTCTTGGCTCACTCCTAAAACTACCATTTCTTGCTCTTGATATTCAGCGAAATTATCACGGAAACTTTGGGCTTGTTTTGTACAACCTGGAGTGTCGTCTTTGGGATAAAAATATAGAACAACTGTCTTACCCTGGAAATCGGCTAGAGAAACACTGTTTCCTTCATCATCAACAGTGGTAAAAGCTGGAGCAGCAGAACCAACGGATAAAGCCATGCTTAATATCTCCTAATCTAAATCTATTTTCTTTTAAACTTTAGCGTAATTAGATTTGTGAGGGTTAAGAGTTGAGCTTAATAACCCAAGCTTTACCTCGATTTAATCAGAGCATTGTAAATAGATACTAGTACAATATTTTCACTGCCTATTTTAAGCAATATTTAACCTTAAAATACTTAAAATTTTTATGAATCATCAAGCGTCAAAGATAGAGGCTCGTTCAGGAGTTGAAAGAACTTTAGACAGTGCTTTTTATTGGTCAGCTAAACTTTTGGCTTTGGCGATCGCTGGTATTTTAGTTTGGATTACCATTCAAGTAGCGATCGCTGCCATGCCAGCAATCAAACAATTTGGCTTCGGATTTATCACTACTAGCAGTTGGAATCCTGTCAAAGAACAATATGGAGTTTGGCCAGCAATCTACGGTACTATCACTAGCTCTTTCATTGCCTTGGCGATTTCAGTGCCAATTGGTTTGGGAGTAGCAATTTTTCTGAGTGAAGATTATCTACCTCCTGCTGTTCAAAGAATCACTGTATTTTTGGTGGAATTATTAGCAGCCGTTCCTAGTGTAGTTTACGGTCTATGGGGTATCTTTGTCTTAATTCCCTTTCTCAAAGGTTTTACGCCTTTAAAGGGGCAGGGGATGTTGCCTGCTGCGTTGATTTTGTCAGTAATGATCTTACCTACGATTGCTGCTATTGGTCGTGATGCCATTACGAACGTCGAGCCTGGTATGAGGCAAGCTGCCTTGGGTTTAGGCGCTACTCGTTGGGAAACAATTATCCAAATAATTCTGCCTGCTGCATCTTCAGGTATTATTGGCGGAATCATGTTGGCTCTTGGTCGAGCATTAGGCGAAACTATGGCCGTCACCATGTTAATTGGTAATTCTAACCGAGTGGCTGCTTTCGATATATTTGCTCCTTCCAATACAGTTTCATCTCTACTGGCGAATCAGTTTGCCGAAGCCAGTGGATTACAAGTGGCAGCCTTGATGTATGCAGCTTTAATTCTGTTTTTCATTACTCTAGTAGTAAATATTTTGGCTCAGTTATTCGTAACTAGACTGCAAAGAATTTAGGTAAGGCAAAACTATCAAATCTAGATCCAATTAAAGAACATCATGACTTCACCTCAGCTCGAAAAATCAGATTACGGAGAAATCAGCCTTAAGCGCAATCCAACATCCCCCCGCACCCTGTTTGGTTTGGTAATGAGCGGTATTGCTGGTTTGTTTACCCTCGCTGCAATTGTTCCGCTATTTATTATTCTGAGTTATCTAATCACTAAAGGAATTAGTTCTTTATCCGCCTCTGTCTTTACTGAATTACCTCCTCCACCCTTAGTAGATGGTGGTGGTTTTGGTAATGCCATTTTAGGTACCGTATTAATGGTGGGCATTGGAGCTTTAATTAGCATTCCCTTGGGCATTATGGCAGCAATTTATCTTTCGGAATTCAACGGGGGTAAAGTTGCTGAGTGGATTAGGTTTGCGACTAATGTTTTGAGTGGAGTACCGTCGATTATTGTCGGGGTGTTCGCCTATGGTGTGATCGTCCTTACTTTTAAAAGCTATTCAGCCTGGGCTGGAGGTTTTGCTCTCTCCATCTTAATGTTGCCGATTATTGTGCGTACTACTGATGAATCTCTCAAGCTAGTACCTCAAGATGTACGTCAGGCTTCTGTGGGGATTGGCGCAAATCAATATCAAACAGTTTTACAGGTGGTGCTACCTGCTGCCTTGCCCGCGATTATTACAGGTATTACTCTAGCGATCGCCCGTGCTGCGGGGGAGACTGCGCCTTTACTGTTTACAGCTCTATTTACTCAATTTTGGCCCAATTGGGATGCTTTACTAGTAGAACCGACGGCTTCTTTGGCGGTGTTGGTTTATAATTTTGCGATCGTTCCCTTTAAGAATCAGCAGGAATTGGCTTGGGGTGCAGCTTTTATTTTAGTAATGCTGGTTTTATTTACTAGTATACTTTCTCGTTGGGCAACGGCGAAACGGACTTATTAACTCCTAATAAGCAAATTAATCTGCTTAGGCTGGCAAAGAGGAAAGGGGAAAGGGGAAAAGGTTAAAGGGTTCAGTTTTCTATTAGGCGAAGAAAGCGAGAATTTTAGGTAAAACTTTGGTACAGGCGATCGCTAATTTGGTAGCAGGTTCTACTCCATCCGAAATCACTGTTAGAAAGCCCACTGCTTTTTTAGCTTTCTTCTGCATAGTTTCATCTTGAGGATTTTGTCCTGCTTCGGCTAAAACCTCTAACTGTTCTAAGGTTTGCTTTTGATCCTCTTGAGACAATCGAGGATCGTTAATTGCTTCTTGAATTTGAATTAGTAAATCTTTAATTCCTGGTTCTTCTGGATTAGATGAGGATGGTAGCTGATTAATCGTATTCGCAACCGTACCACTAAGATCTCCTAAACTAAATGCACCTGCACCACTAGCGTTTATAGTTCCGCCTGAAATATTTTGGTTTCTGCTTTGATCGCTATTCATTTCGTTGTCTCCTTGATGATTGTAATTTTCAGCATAGAAACCTGGGCGTTTTAGTGCCGTATTGACCATACTTTCTAATGCTTGAATGCGATTATTCTTTTCTGCTACGAGTTTTTTAGAATCTTTTTCTGTTAAAGCTTTGATTTGATTATACATATCAAAATATTCAGCACTCAATTTAGATAAATCAGCGTCTGGTGGAGTTTTTAATTTCAGTAGTAAATTGTCTTCCCCCTTGACTTCCATTGAGGCTAATTGAAGTTTGGCATCGGGATTGTTTTCTGCTAACTGTTTCCAAGAAATAGCGATCGCTCTGGGGTCTACTCCTTGATTGTGATAGAGGTTTAGGGTATCAAAAATCGGCTTAATAAAATCGGCAAAGTCACCAACTTCAAATTTTTCTGACCGATTATCAGGCTTGCGACGTGGTTCGGGGTTTTCCTCAGTAGGCAGACGCATAAAGACATATTCACACTTGACATCATCTAGTTTGGTGTAAGTTGTAATGCCCCAATCTTCAATAAAAGCTCCTGTCAGAGTAGCTCCTGTAAAATCTGTTCGATCTAACTGCGTCTGTACCAGTTTGGCTCTAGATAAATCTGCATCCTGTAAATTAGCTTCACTTAGATTGGCATCAATAAAGCTAGCATCAGTTAGATCTGCTCCTTGGAAATTAATACCCTGGAGTTTTTGACCATCAAAATTCTTATCTTGTCCTTTGCCGATCAGCCATTGCCTGACTTGAGTGCTTTTCAGATAACTATTACCAGGACGAACGAGATCGAGCATTTTCGCTCCATACCAACGAATACTAGTAAGAGTAGCTCTTCTGAAATCTGTACTTTTTAGTTTTGCTCCTGTGAAATTAACACCAGTTAAGTCAGCACCACGAAAACTCGTCCCACCTGTAGCAGCAAAAGCAATGGCAAAAGACCGCACCCCAGTATCCCTGGCATCTCCTCTCATAGCACGCCAGCCAATGTACACTCCTACTGCTGCTACTGCTCCTGCTCCTGCTACTGCTGCTGTTACTCCTGTTACTCCTGTTCCTGTTCCTGTTGCTCTTGCTGCTGTTACTGCTACTGCTACTGCTACTGCTACTGCTGCTCCTGCTCCTGCTGCTCCTGCTGCTGCTACTTCTGCTACTGCTCCTGCTACTGCTGCTACTGCTATTGCTACTCCTACTGTTCCTACTGCTCCTGCTACTGCTATTGCTGCTCCTGTTGCTTCTGCTCCTGCTACTCTTGCTGCAAACGCTACTCCTGTTGCTGCTGTTCCTGCTACTCCTGCTGCAAACGCTACTGCTATTTGTAATACGCTTATTCCTTGGCGAATACTTAAAATCAGGAATATAACTAGTACTAGTAAACTAACAGAACCGATAATTCGATTTTCTGGGCTAGAGGAGTCAAAAATTAGTGAAGCGAAAACTCCAGTGAACATTGAGAAGAATCCTGATATGCTAGCCAACAGCCAGGAAAGAATAGTTAAAAGTGTTACCCAACGTTTTTGAAGACCACACTTGGCACCAGTAAAATTTGCACCTCTGAGATCAGCACCAGTGAAGTTAGTACTGCAAATATCCGCCTCACTAAAGTCTGCACCAGTAAGATCTTGTCCCTTAAAAGATTGTCCTCGAAGATTTAAACGTTGAAAATTTCTTTCCCCTGCTGCATATCTTTTCAGAACTTTACTAGCTTTCATTCCTTAGCTTTCTAGTTAGTTTTCCTTAGATTTACTGACTGAATATGAAGCATTGGCAAACAATTAATATTTTGTAACTCAGTTGAAGCTTGTCAGTTAATCATAAAATATTTGCTTTTATTTGACTTTTATTAACTATTTTTCTTAAGCTTTCATCAGAATCGAGATTGAAAACTAATATAAATCATCAATCTTGGGCATATATTACTACAGCTTCGACTAACATTCATTCTCGAAAAAAACGACTTAATTCGGCTGGCGTTCTTAAATCTACTTTTCGTTCCAGCATTTGTGATAATTCATCCTGTAAATCGATGATGGCTAAACCTGGAGTTTTTCCCTTAGCAAACTCTACTAATAAATCCACATCGCTTTGTGACGTAAAATCATCTGTTAGTACTGAGCCAAACAACGATAGTTTCTCGATATTGTGACCCTCACAAAAGTCTTTTAGCCTTTTAAAAGGTATTTGAATTGGCAGTACTAATAGCTCTCTCATCTCGTCTCATTTAATGTACTCTAGGAATTACTGAGCCAATTTTGAAGATCGCCAAGAGATTGAAAATCGAGTAAATCCTCGGTCAGAGAATCTAACTGGATTGGTTCTAAAGACTTAATGCGGTCAGCGATCGCCTCTGGGAGATTTCCTAGTTTACGATTAAGTTGACGCAAAGTAATAGCAAGCTTTTCTTCAATTCGCCCTTCAACTCTTCCTTCTTCTTTCCAAGATGTAGTAATCTGCATAATCTGTTCTTGTTCCCTTGTTTCCATTGTACTTAACTCAGATTGAAATAACTTCTCCTCATTAGAGTTAAGACGGAGATAATTATCGACAAAGCCTGAAATCAACTGCATCTTGGCAAGGTCTAGCTTGAGAGTAACCAAGAGACGAAAACATTGAGCTTTGACTGTTGGGCGATCTTGTGGGCTAATTCTCATCTTGCTCATCAAAGCTGCTGCTATAGGATTTTTCTGCTTGAGAAAGTCGCGCCAGTCAAGACGATTTAACTGTACTATGTCATAATCAAAATTCAAAACTTGTTTATTGGGAAAATCAATCGCAAAACTACTTTTATCCAATCTCTGAGGGCGATCATAGGAGAAGATAACAATGGGATAAATTGGGCGATCGTATTTCAAAAAAAGGCTACAAAAATAGCGGAACATTCGACGATTGAACTCAGGTGCATTAGAAGCTTGATTTTCTACGTGAATAAGAAAAGAATAATTTTGTTCTTGAAACTTAGCCAAAGCAACAATATCCATGATGTTCTTCTCACCTCGAACAAGATCAGTAAATAATTCTTTATCCACAAAGGTGATCGAATCAGTATCGAGATATTCGAGAATAGCAGGGAAAAATAACTCTATGAATTCGACAAAAAAGGTAGTAAGAAGCTCCTTAAAAAGTTGGTCATGGTTAATGTTAGTCATTAAGGCTAATTTATTTTTGACTATTACTAATGGATGTGAGGGAGTCTTCTTGATCTTCTTGCCAAAAGACAATCGTATCGTCTAGAGGTTTAAGAATAGTTTGAGGATAATAAAAAGCTAAGATTTTTTCAGCCGACCAACCTAGTTTGGCTAGATTATAAGAACCATACTGACTTAAACCTACGCCATGCCCAAATCCGCCACCGATAAAGCTGTAGCCTTTAAGTTGTTTACCTTGATTGTAAATTGGTTCTAGGTAGAAAAAGGTGCTGCGAGGTGGTTCTAGGGCGCTACGAATTTCGTTTTTATGTAGCTGTAGTTTACCCAGATCGGTTTGAATATTAAGTGCTAAAATTCTGCCAGAGCGCGATCGCTGTTGAATTTCCATTGACTTAATCGTCTTAAATTCTGCTAGAGGATGGCGTGTTTTCAGCAGATATTGACGTAAATCTTGGCTTAAATCAGCAATACTACGGGTTTTATGCCAGCGGAATACTCCTGTTCTACCTGTCTCGTTAAATCCCTTGGTTAGGCTAATAAAATGGCGAAAGGTTTGCTCATTATCTAGAGGATATTTGAGTAGATCCCAAAATGGCTTAGGGGCATCAATTACAGGCTGGAGATACGGACGTTCAGTGCCGTTCCAGGTATCCTCAAAACTGGCGGTAACACCCCCAGTGGTGGAAGAATAGAGCGCATCAATTAACTGATTATCATAGGTAAGAACTAATCCTGCGGTTTTAGCGATCGCGCGATCGCTTATTGGGTTGGTATCTTTTAAACCGTAATATACCTGGCAATGAACCGTAGCGCACAATTGATAGTCATCTACGGCAAAACGTCTGAGGTTCCGTAGAGCATAAGTACGCGCAATAATACTTTGAGCCGCCACCGCTTGAGCAGGAGCATTAGCGCCAATTTCGTGAGGAACAACTCCCCGTAGATAAGTTTCTAGAGGAACTTGGTTAACTAGGGTAAATTCGCCGTGAGCGTTTGGCTGAAGACGTAAACTACCTCCATAGAGCCTAGCTTCTTGGGGTTGCTCAGTGGTGTTAACCTTGACTAAGTTTTTGCCACTAGTAATTTTCACCTCATCCTGATTATATTTCTGTCCCTCAATTTCCAAGACAATATCAGGTTCTTGAGCCAGAATTTGCGTATCCAAATAAGGATCTTCATAACCATTGGCTTTTAAACTGTGTAATAGCCAACGACGAATCAAAGGAGTTTGATAAACATCGCGTTTAGCCCAGACTTGCCAGCGTCCTGGTTGTGCTATCTCAACTTCTATTCCCAGCTTTTGCCAAGATTTAGCACTATCTTCAGCAGTTTCAAACGTAGAGCGATCGCTTAAAATCAATTTTTCGGCTAGCTTAGGCTGAGATAAACGAGCAGAATCTACCTTCAACACCACGTTTTGAGTTTTAATAGTTGTCGCTTGAGATTGATCGGGAAAACTTACCTGTAGAGTGTCTCCTGGCGTACTTTGAATTGTAACTTTTTTAATTTCAGGATCTCCCTCAATCATTGGTGCAGCACCCAATCGTTGAAGAATACCGATTTCCAGTTCAATATCCTGAGCTTTTGTTTCAGCAGCGATCGCCGATTGCCAACTACCAAGACTACCTAATAAAAAGACACCTAGATAAATCGTTAGTTTAAACATTATTCCTCTTAGAGCTAAAAGCTAATAGCTAGAAGCTAATAGCTAAAAACGATATCACTATCAATTCATGTTTTGAATCAGCAACACCTTACTGTTCAATCTTCTTCAATAATTTCAATTAAGGTTTCCCCATCGATCATGCGCTTGGCAGCTTTTAATAAATCTTCTTCGACATAAGGTTTAACAAAGTAGCCGTTAGCTCCACGAGAAGCTGCTATTTTACGCATTTTTTGCGCTCCGCGAGAAGTTAGCATGGCGATGGGTAAAGCAGCTAGTTTCTCATCCTGTTGTAGTTGTGAGAGCAATTCTAAACCGTTCATTCGAGGCATTTCAATGTCGCAAAAGGCAATATCGCACTTCAAACCACTACGGAGTTTATCCCAAGCTTCTTGACCATCTCTAGCTTGTTCCACTCGATAACCAGCATTTCTAAAGGTCATGGATAATAATTCCCTTACAGTCACTGAGTCATCGATAATTAGCACCAGAGGAGCATCTTTAAAAATGGTGTCTGACTGATTAACTTTCTTAGCTTTATCGTTAACAGATTCCTCTTGATTGGCTCGATTAATCTCAATTAGATGTTTTGCCACATCCATCAAGTCTTTTTCAGTATAGGGTTTAGTCAGATAAGCCTTTGCTCCCAAATCATTGGCTATTTGACGATGTTTATCTGCACCACGAGAAGTCAGCATCGCCACAGGAACAGATCTTAGTTTGCTATCTTGATGAAGATTTGATAGTAATTCCAAACCATTCATACGAGGCATCTCAATATCACTAAAAATCATGTCGCACTGTAAACCACCACGGAGTTTATCCCAGGCTTCTTGACCATCTCTAGCTTGCTCTACTCGATAACCTAGCTTATTAAAACTCATTGACAGCAACTCACGAACTGTAATGGAGTCATCGACGACTAGTACCATCGGCTCTTGCTGAATGCTTTCGACTGGAGCCTGCTTAACATCTCCAGCACCAGCCAGAATATTAAAGCCAATTTCAATCGTTCTCTTACCTTGAGCAATTTCAATTAGCTCTAAAACGTCACCAATCGGCATAATCGAACCATCACCCAGAACTGTCGCCCCTGCAATACCTGGTGGTTTGGCAATTGGGCCATCGATTTGCTTAATTACAATTTCTTGCTCGGCTTTGACTTCATCTACCTCGATCGCCAGTAGATTGTCTAAACTACGTAAAATGACTACAGAAACCGTATCATCGTTATTTTGGTTGGCATTATAAATACCTGTACGACGGATCTGACGATTGTAGTTGAGCAAGTCCCGTAAAGGTCTTAGGGGCAATAGAGTATCTTGCCAAGCAATACAGCGCACTCCATTAGCGTTAGTTTGAATGTCACTGGGTAAATATTCTTTGGTGTCTTCCACTCCATCAATGGGGAAAGCGATCGAAGTATTATTGTCAACGCAGGTTAGAGCTTTGCAGATACTCAGTACCAGAGGTAGTCGAATCGTGAAGGTCGTGCCTTTGCCCACTTGCGATTCTGTACTGACCGAACCGCGAATTTTTTTCAGGTCGGTATTGACCACATCCATACCCACACCACGACCTGCAAAGTCATCTGCCTCATCCTTGGTGCTAAACCCTGGATGGAACAGCAGTTCATATACCTGTTGTTCGGATAAATGTTGTGCCGATGCCCAGCTAATCAGATTTTTCTCAACCGCTTTCTTTTTGACTATTTCTGGGTTAATTCCTGCTCCATCATCTCTTACAGTAATTACGGTCTGGTTTCCTTGAATAAATGCCCGAATATAAATATTTCCCGCTTCGGTCTTGCCATTTCTAAGTCTGACTTCTGGCTGCTCGATGCCATGAGAAATAGCATTATTAACCAGGTGAGTCATGGGATTATAAATATGCTCAACAATCATTTTGTCGATTAGCACATCTTTTCCTTCAACATGCAGGTTAGTTTGCTTTTTCTGCTTGCGAGAAATATCGCGAATTGCTCTAGGTAAGCGATCTGCGGTCTGTCCAAAAGCAACCATCCTGGAAGAGTTCATCCCATCCTGTAGCTGACTAGTTACCTGACGGAAGGTTTGAGCAACCTTATCGGTTTCATCAACGACAAACTGAATATCCGATGCTGCTTCTCGGACTCGGACAATCAATTCAATAATGTCTTGGGAGAGTAAGTGAAAACCGTTAAAACGATCTAATTCTAGAGCGTCTAGTCCTTGCTCTTGGGGTTTTTCCTCAACCCGTCTCGATCCTCCCGCAGCGATGGGGGAGTTAGCGCGAGATTGACGACTAGCCATCAAAGCACCTTCTAAAAGCGATCGCTCATACAGGTCATGCATTTTAGCTCCAGCATCCCCTAGGGACTGGACATGACCCAACAGGTTGTCGAGGAAGCGACGCAATCTTTCCTGGTCATCTTCTAGTCGATTCCGCTTAACTACAAGTTCTCCAATTAGATTATTGAGATCATCTAGTTTACGTACGGAAACCCTCATGGTCTGGTCAAAAGCTGGCGATGGAGAGACATCTGGTGGCTCGACATTGGCTACCCTGGGTTGGGGTTGAGCTTTGGGAGTACGCGGGGGTGCAATTGCTGGGAGTTCAGCCTGGGGTTCACTATCTAATAAAGAATCTAGATCGATTGAATCTGTAGGATTTAAAGAGCTGGCTAATGAGTCTAGACTACCGACAGGCTCTTCGATTATGAGAGCGTCTAGGGATTCGCTATTCGACTCTAAAGATAATAAATCATCAAAATCATGACCCAGGCTATCTAATTCATCTACAGGCTCGTCGATTATGAGAGCGTCTAGGGACTCGCTATTCGACTCTAAAGATAATTCATCAAAATCATGACCCAGGCTATCTAATCCGCCATCTGCTAAAGCATCTAATGAATCTAGATCTGTTTGTGCTTCTAGTTCTAAGCTATTAATTGCCAAATCTGATAAATCTGAATCAGACTCAATTAAATTTGGTTCATCGTCGGCTAAATTCATCTCGACGAAAGATTCTTCTGATAGGTTTAACTTTTCTGAGTTATCTAAGAGATTAATCTCTAGATTATCTAGCGTCAATTCATCATCATTTAAACTAACAAAAGGCTCATCTATATCCTCTATCGTCATTGCTGATATAAATTCAGCTTCTGGTTCTAGAGAGATCTCGGCTAGGTTAGCTAACTCTTCATCTGGCTCAACCAACAGATCATTGTCGCTATCTAACCAATTCGATGCTACTTCTTCCTCAACTGAGGAATTTATTTGATTGACTTGATCGCTCTCTAAATCGTCTAATTCATCAGCAGCATCTAAATCTGGCTCAGATTCTAATTCAGTTGAATTTAGATTACGAAAATCCCAATCATCTAAATCTAAAGGAGCGCTATTCTTTCGTTTGGGCTTAATATAACTACTATCTAAATCAAGTTTTTCTAAAGCTTCCGCATCGTTTTTAGCTGCGGTTTCAGCGGAGATAAATTCAGTTACAATCTCAGCATCTTCATCATGAATTGTTTTCCATAAATCTATTGAATTTTCTGCTGACTGTTGGCTAGCACCAGAATTTGACAATGATTCATCTAGATTGTCATTCCCATCGATAGGCTTATTGTGACTGTTCATACTTAGTTAGCAGTTTTAACTGAAATATTGCTGAATTGCTTAACTTGGCTAGCAAGAGGACTCTATATTGTCTTCACAAGTAGTTAAAAGTCCACTCTAAATGCTCAAGTTAGAGTTTTGTAATTTTTAAAATAGAGGTTAGAGAAAAGTTATTTAGTAAGACATGGTTTAGTTAAGTATTTTAATCTGAATTATATAAGTGGCTATACATTATCTAGTTTGCCCAAAAATCACGGATCAAATTTAAGTTTGGCGATTAAAAATAGAGTTTCCTCAAATAATCTGTTATGCTCTGTTTCTCCAAGCTTCAATCAGTACCATTTTAATAGTTATTACTAAACGCCACTTATTTAGCCTGTATGAATGAGTCTACTGCAACCTTATTAATTTCTTGTCCCGATAGCCCTGGATTAGTCGCCAAAATTGCCAACTTTATTTATGCTAATGGGGGGAATATTATTCATGCCGATCAGCACACCGATTGCGCTACAAGTTTATTCCTGATTCGCATTGAATGGCAACTTAACGGCTTTAATTTGCCCCGCGAAGCGATCGCCACCGCTTTTTCAGCGATCGCCAAACCCCTCAAAGCTACTTGGCAGCTACACTTTTCTGATACTAAACCAAAGATTGCGATTTGGGTAACCAAACAAGATCATTGTCTCTGGGATTTGCTTTGGCGACATCAAGCTCAGGAATTGCCTGGTCATATAGCTTTGATTATCAGTAATCATCCTCATTTAGAAGCGATCGCTAAACAGTTTCAGCTCGACTTTTATCATCTACCCATAACTAAAGAGAACAAAGCAGAGCAAGAAGCTAAACAGCTTGAACTTTTACAACAATATCAAATAGATTTAGTAGTTTTGGCTAAATATATGCAAATTCTTAGCCCAGATTTAATTAATAATTTTCCGCAGATTATTAATATTCATCATTCATTTTTACCTGCTTTTCCTGGAGCAAAACCTTATCATCGCGCCCACGCTAGAGGGGTTAAAATTATTGGAGCGACGGCTCATTATGTTACCCAAGATCTTGATGAAGGCCCAATTATTGAACAGGAAGTGGTGCGAGTCAACCATCGGGATACCGTCCAAGATTTAATTCGCAGGGGTAAAGATTTAGAAAGACTAGTGCTGTCTCGCGCCGTTAGACTCCACCTCCAAAACCGCGTCCTTGTTTACGACAACAAAACTGTTGTTTTTAGCTAATTTAAGCAAATTAATCACAATTTAAATAATTATTAAGATGACCTCTAGCAAAAGCTCGACAAGACGCTCTATTCAACCGCGCAAACAATTTGGACAGCACTGGTTGCGGGATCGAGAGATCCTAGATCGAATTATTATTGCTGCGGAATTAAGCCAAAGCGATCGCGTTCTCGAAATTGGGCCAGGAACAGGTAATTTAACTAGCCGATTACTATCAATAGTTTCTGCTTTAGTTTCCGTAGAAATTGATCGCGATTTATGCAAAAAATTGGTATATAAATATGGTGAACAAGCCAACTTTCTCTTGATCCAAAATGACTTTTTGAAATCAGATCTCTCACCCTTCCTCGAAAATTTCCCCAAGTTTCAAAACCCAAATAAAGTAGTTGCTAATATCCCCTACAACATTACAGGGCCAATTATTGCTAAGTTACTGGGAAAAATTGCCACTCCCGCACCTCAACAGTATGAATCCATTGTTTTATTAGTACAAAAAGAAGTGGGCGATCGCTTAGTAGCTATTCCAGGAACTAAAGCTTACGGTGCATTGTCAATTCGGGTACAGTATTTAGCCAGTTGCGAACTGATTTGTGATGTTCCTGCTAGATCATTTTATCCTCAACCAAAAGTAGATTCAGTTGTGGTGAGATTACGTCCCAGAACCCTCGAACATCCTGCCAAGAATCCACGGCAATTAGAAACATTAATTAAGCTAGGTTTTGCCAGCCGTCGTAAGATGTTACGCAACAATTTGCAAGGTTCAATTAAGATTGCAGAGCTAACTTCTATCTTAGAAGAGCTTAATTTTAATCCTCAATGCCGCGCCGAAGATTTAAGCTTAGAAGAATGGATTTTATTAAGTGACAAGATTAATCTAGCAAAATGAATAATAAATATAAATATTCAGCTAAATATTTAATATCTTCCTAATCTAAAGCAACTAACGATGTCCAACTATGAGCGCATTTACACCACCGTTCGCCAAATACCTGCTGGAAAAGTAGCTACCTACGGACAAATTGCCGACTTGGCTGGATTATATGGCAAAGCGCGGTTAGTAGGATATGCTCTGTTTCGAGTTCAAATAGAGGATAATATCCCCTGGCATCGAGTTATTAATGCTCAAGGAGAAATATCCTATTCTCTTCAACGTCAGGGTGGCGATTATTTACAAAAAGTTTTGTTGGAAGAGGAAGGAATTGAGTTTAAAAGTAACGGCAAAATTGACCTGAACAAACATCGTTGGCAACCAAATTTTAATTCTGCTAGCAGGTAAATTAATTTAAGTTATGAAGATCTGATACTATTTCTTCTTGAAATTGCACTTGATATTTTAAGTTTAAATCTCGCGCAAAGACGCAAAGACGCAAAGTGGAACTAAAATGAAAAAATAGCGATCGCCAAAACCATAACATCAAAATCATCATTTTGCTCAGAGCAATTAACTGTAAAATAGATTTGTTTAGAGATTGCTGCTAATTAATAATGATCGATAGGATAGATAATCATTTTAAGTAGCTAAATCTTAATTTTTGCCGACATTTCTGCCGACACATTAAATATAATGACGCTACAAACAATCAAGCAATCAGACACTTCAGAAGCACTTTTAGGCAAATCTTTGTCAGAATTAACCACCTGGGTACAAGATCGAGGACAACCAGCCTACAGAGGCAAGCAACTACATCAATGGTTATACCAAAAAGGAGCGCGATCGCTGGGCGATATTTCCGTCTTGCCGAAGCCATGGCGCGAAGAGATGGCAGATTATCCCCTTGGACGCTCGACAATTCATTATCGTAGTGTTGCACCAGATCAGACTCGTAAGTATTTATTACGTCTGGCGGATGGCTTGATTATTGAGGCGGTTGGTATTCCCACCGCTAAACGCCTAACGGTGTGCGTTTCCTCCCAGGTTGGTTGTCCGATGGACTGTGACTTTTGCGCTACGGGAAAAGGGGGTTTTACTCGTAATCTCAAGGCTCACGAAATTGTCGATCAGGTGTTGACGGTACAGTCAGATTTTGAACAAAGAGTCAGCAACGTTGTCTTTATGGGTATGGGAGAACCAATGGCAAACCTTGATGAGGTGGTGTTGGCGGTGAAGTCTCTCAATCAAGATGTGGGAATTGGCGCGCGATCGCTTACAGTATCGACAGTAGGTATTCCTGGTAAAATTCAACAGCTAGCACAGCACAGACTACAAATTGTCTTAGCAGTTAGTCTTCATGCTTCTAATCAGGCTTTGCGCGAACAATTGATTCCCAGTGCTAAAAAATATACTTTAGATCATCTTTTAGATGAGTGTCGAGACTATATCCAGGTAACTGGCAGAAGAGTTACTTTTGAATATGTCTTGCTAGCAGGAGTTAACGATTTACCTGAAAATGCACAGGAATTGACTCAGCGCCTAAAAGGTTTTCAAACTCACGTCAACCTTATTCCCTATAATCCTATCTCTGAAGTTGACTATCAAAGACCCAGAAATCACCGCATCCGAGAGTTCTCAACTATTCTCGAACAGGCTAATATTGCCGTCAGCGTACGCTATTCTCGTGGCTTGGAAGCAGATGCAGCCTGCGGACAACTGAGAGCATCAAAAGTATAGGCTGAAAAGGAGTCTAATGGCATTTTTGGCACAAACCAAAAAATTCTAGGGTGTGATAGTAAACTTTAAAAGTGTGGGATGTTTCCAACTGCTTTTCTAAGTTATGTACGGGACATTCATCGATCGCAATCGACACGCCACAGTTAACACAGGTGAGATGATGGCGATCGCTCTTAATTAAGCTATATTCAGACTCTCCATTGGCTAGAGTACGTACCTGCACTTCTCCCTGTAGTTTTAAAGCCTCAAGAGAACGATAAACCGTAGCTAAACCCATATCCTGTTGACGATTACGGAGTTCAATATATAAATCTTGCGCCGAAATAGAACATTTGAGACTCTGGAGTAAAGTTAGAATACGCTTTTGCGAACGAGTACGTTGCATTTTCATACATTTGTGATGGAAAATCAAACCTAAGTCTATCTTACGTTGCTAGATTAATTGATTTTAACTTTTATCTATCTCTGTTTGTTTCGGCTAAAGCTATAAAATCAAAAAGGCTCTCAGCTTTAAGTAAAGCAATCACTGACAATAATTCTATGGCTACTAAATATCACGCTCGTATATATGTTACCTTGCGCTCTTCGGTATTAGACCCCGCAGGTACAGCAGTTGAATCGGGACTTAAGCAAATGGGGTACACCGAGGTAGAATCCGTCAGGATTGGTAAGTATATTGAAATGCAGTTGAGCGCCAATGATGAAGAAGAGGCAAAACAGCATCTAGATGAAATGTGCGATCGCCTGTTGGCAAATACGGTAATTGAAAATTATCGCTTTGAACTTACAGAAATGGCTACAGCATAAAATTTAAATAAAAATTTGAATTTTTAATAATTTACTACCAAAGGATCAAGTTATGAAATTTGGCGTTATCGTCTTTCCTGGGTCAAATTGCGATCGCGACGTTTTAACCGTAACTCAAGGATTATTAGCTGCCCCCACCCGTATGGTATGGCATCAGGAAACAGATCTTGCTGATTTAGATGTCATAGTTATTCCAGGGGGATTTAGCTATGGTGATTATCTTCGTTGTGGAGCGATCGCGCAATTTTCTCCTGTGATGAATAGCATTATCGAACATGCTCAAGCAGGTAAATATGTTTTGGGGATCTGCAACGGTTTTCAGGTACTTACAGAAGTAGGATTACTTCCTGGAGCCTTAATTCGTAATCGAGGTCTACATTTTATTTGCGATCGCGCTCCTATCAAGGTAGAACGCAATGATTTACTTTGGACAGAAAACTATCAACCACAACAGATACTTACTCTTCCTGTAGCTCATGGAGAAGGTTGTTATTATGCTGATGATGATACTTTAAAAGCGATCGAAGATAACCATCAGGTGTTGTTTCGCTACTGTAGTCCATCAGGAGAAACCAGTGCTGAGCATAATTTAAATGGCTCAATGAATAATATTGCGGGAATTATTAATCCCCAGGGTAACGTATTAGGGATGATGCCTCACCCCGAAAGAGCTGCTGATAAAGCGATTGGTGGTATTGATGGTCTGGCTTTATTTAAAGGGTTACTTAACACAATGGCGATCGCCTGATGATTACTAGTTACTGATTACTGATTACTGATTACTGATTATTTGCGACGCGAAGCTAGTGCTAAAGCATACCGCTTCGCATATCCTTTAGGGCGAAGCTTATCCTTTAAGACTGATTACTGAATCGCTAGTTGCTAGTTGCCAATTTAAATTTCAGTGCCATTACAACTTCTAAAATTCTAAGCTGAATTACACCATGAATATTGAACAGTTGAACGCCGATTACGGTATTGTAGACAAGGTAAAGTTTGTTGAGGGTCAAGGCAATTTTCCCTTGATTAAAATCAGTAATGAATATGCTGAAGCTACGATTTCTGTATATGCAGGACAAGTATTATCTTTTAAGCCAGTCGATCAAACTGAAGACATGATGTTTTTGAGTAGCCAAGCCTATTATCATACAGGTAAAGCGATGAAAGGTGGTACACCCATCTGTTGGCCTTGGTTTGGCCCCGATCCTGAAGGTAAAGGGCGTGCTAGTCATGGTTTTGTCCGCGATCGCCTTTGGCAAGTGCGGGATGTGGTCAGTACTCAAAATGGTGCAACTCAGGTAACTATGGGGCTGGTAGATACTCCAGAAACTAGGGCAATCTGGGATTATAGTTTTGATTTGTCCATTGTGATTACCGTGGGTCATACTTTGACCATCAACTTAGTTACTCGCAACACGGGATCGGCATCTTTTGCCATTACTCAGGCTTTACATACGTATTTTCAAATTGGTGATATCAATCAAGTCAGGGTGTTGGGTTTAGCAGATAAAGCCTATATAGATAAGGTCGATCGCGGTGAACAAAAAACTCAGTCTGGGGCAATTACTTTCTCTGGAGAGTGCGATCGCATTTATTTAGATGTCCCCGCCCAATTAACTATCGAAGATCGCGCCTTAAATCGGCAAATTACGGTAACTGCCACTAATAGTCAGACGGCAATTGTTTGGAATCCTGGGGCAGATATTTCGGCGAAAATGGCTGATTTGGGCGATCGCGACTATGAACATTTCGTCTGTGTCGAAACCGCCAACGCTGCTAACGAAATAATTGAAATAGCTGCGGGGGATGATTATAATCTGACTGCTAATTACAGTTTCTGATAAACGCCTACTGTGAATTAAAAATCATAGTGATTTATTTTTAGCTATAAGCTATAAACCATAAGCTTTTTAGATTGTTTCTCTAGTATTTTAATGTAAGATTATTGCAACTTTTAACAATTCAATTATTTTAGCTTGTTATTTTGATTTGTTTTTGTTGAAGTATGTATAATTTATTGATGTATTTTGTAGTACTAAATGCATCAATCAAGGTATTACAAACCTAGTTACATCAAAGCAATTATTTGAGGAATAAAATATGGCAACTGGAGGAGCTAATGATTTAATTGCTGATGTCTCTTTTGGTTCGAGTAGTACGACAAATAATGCGCGCACAGCAAACTCTGTCGATCTCTTGGGTGAAGTACCAGAAGGTGATTTCACTATTGCTGCTGGTGAAAGTGTCGGGGTTTTTGTCGGCTCGTAGTAGCTTAAAAGAAACTATAGTCTACAAAGAAATATATTCCATCTTCTTGTAGAGAATTTCCTTTAGTTTCAAGATCGACTAGAGGAATTCCCCAATCTAAACGGGCATTAAAATTATCTCCCAGCGCCAAATTTAAGCCCAATCCTAACGCAGCTAAAGTTGTATTAGCAATTTCCAGATCATCAGTATTCCAAACTGTGCCAACGTCAAAGAAGGGGGTAACCTGTAGCAAACCGTCAAATTTTTGCAAGCGTAAAATAGGGATGCGTAATTCTGCCGAGGCAAATAAACCATTGTCACCCAAGCTTAAATCTTGGCGATAACCCCTGATGCTATTGGCACCACCAATTCTAAATTGCTCTAAAGGAACTAAACTTCCCTCTGCAACTTGGATATCCCCTCTCAACAGGAGTAAAAAATCTTCATCAAAACGTCTTGTCCACTGGCTTTGACCACGCCAAGAAACAAAAGTACTATCAGGTTCACCATCATCATTAATGGTTGAGTTGAAAGCATCTACCCCTAGACTAAACTGAGAACGCAAAGCTAAAACCTCTTGGTCGTTACGCTTAACAAATTCCTGAACTAGTCTGACAGCGTTAATTTTAGTTTCTCCCTCATCGTTGGCACCGCGAGAGAGAAAGAACCCGTCGTTCATCAAAAAAGTCTCACTTTCACTACGGGTAAGACTAATACCGATCGCCAATTCTTGAGTTGGCTTGAGCAGAATAGGCTGGCGGAAACTTAACTCATAGTAGCGAGATTTAGATTCAAGATCGATCGCCGAGAAGGGATCTTCAATGACATGATTGGAGTTCATGCCAACAGCAGCCTTAAGCGTGCCATTTTTGGCGTTAACAGGGAAGCCATAAGCCAGATCGAAAGCATTACTCCCTTTAGTATTGGCATATTCCAAGTTAAAGCGATCGCCAAATCCTAAAAGATTACCATGGTTAATGCCGATAGATCTTTGGTTCGTTCCCACACTAGGAGATCTACTATTGTTTAAGTCGAGCGCCAGATTAAAGACATCTGCCTCTTCAATTGTAATGTCAAGTACACTAGTGCCTGGACGAATACCTGCTGATAATTCAGCCGATATATTAGCAATCAAAGGATCGAGACGTAATAATTGTAGTGCCGAAAGTAGTGAATCGACGTTTATGGGTGCTGCTGCTGCGGTTTTTAAGCGATCGGTAATATAGTCTTTAGATAAGTCTTTTGTGCCTAAAACGTTAATTTCTGCCAACTTCCCTTCTAAGACAGCAATTTGCACTGTACCGTCATTTAATTCCTGTGGAGGAAGATAAGCTCCTGAATTAACGTAGCCTCGATCAGTATACAGCTTGGTAATAGAGCTTCTGGCTTGAAATAGCTCGGCTAAACTTAGAGGACGATTAAGATAAGATTTGAGC
Source organism: Pleurocapsa minor HA4230-MV1 (assembly GCA_019359095.1). NCBI lineage: Bacteria > Bacillati > Cyanobacteriota > Cyanophyceae > Pleurocapsales > Pleurocapsaceae > Pleurocapsa > Pleurocapsa minor. Next base: position 24,691 of record JAHHHZ010000031.1, read on the forward strand.
GCCTGATTTAATTCTGGTTGAGTAAAAATAGTGCTGCCTACAACCTCAAAGTTTTTTACCACAATACTTTGAGGAACTTGGTTATCTGAAATATTGACAGTTTGTGACCCAGACTTAGTTGAAACCTGTGCCGCTAGTGGCTGTAGTCCGAATAAGCTCAAAGCGATCGCTAAAAAAAAAGCTAAAACAGATGAATTAACCCTGGCAAAGTAATTTAAACAATAAATTAAGCTTAACTTTCTCGCCAAATTATCTGATGTCAGCATATTATTCACTAGCTTTGCAAGATGCGCCTCTATAAAGTTCCCCAAACTAGTCAACAAGTAACAAGATCACAGCGCTTGCTCAATTATTGTGCTAATGGTAAAGGGCTATTAGCTCTCAGCTATTAGCTCTCAGCTATTAGCTATTAGCTCTAAAATCAAATATAAATAATGATTTCAAATAAAGTGATTCCCCAAGTCCCTAAATCCCCAAGTCTCTAAGTCTCCAAGTCCCCAAATTAAAGTATTTAACTTCGATATAAATTTACTGCTTTTGATAACGCATCCCTGGTAGCTGACAGACTAAATCCAGCATTTCCAATTCAGATAATGCTGCTAAAATCTTGTTGATCTCTAATCCTGTTTGTTCGGCGATCGCATCAACCGCCACAGATTCGTGATTGATTAGCTCATAAATACGGGCTAATTCCGAGTTTAGTTCTGGTTTGGGCTTGGTGGTAATTGGCAGGCGATCGAGACAAGGCATAGTGCCTAGCATTTCTAATAAGTGTTCAATGCCCAAAATAACGTGCGCTCCAGAATTAAGCAGTGCTAGACAGCCTAAAGAACGAGAATTATCCAGAGAACCTGGTAAGACATAAACATCGCGACCGAAATCATTAGCATAACGAGCGGTAATTAAAGCTCCTGAACGCTGAGGTGCTTCAATAATTAACACCGCACGGCACAAGCCAGCGATAATGCGATTACGAGCAGGAAAATGACCCCGATCTGGTTGAGTCTGAGCAGGATATTCACTAACGATCAAACCGCGATCGCTCAATTGGCGATGAAGCTCACGATTGCTAAAAGGATAGACCAAATCGACTCCTGTACCTAACACCGCAATGGTTCTGCCTTTAGCTTCCAAACAGGTCTGATGAGCGATCGCATCAATTCCTGCTGCCATTCCTGAAACAATGCCAAAGCCATGACTAACCAAAGCTTGAGTAATTTTTTTAGTCCAGCGTTTACCGTATTCCGAGGGATTACGGGTGCCAACAATGCCAATCATCGGCTTACTCCCCAGATTTTCTTCAGGCTCAACCTGTCCTCGATAGTAAAGCAAGGGTGGGGGACTAGGAGTTTCGGCTAAAAGACGCGGATATAGCTCGTCGTCTGGGGTCCAAAACTGAGGATTTTGCTGGAGATGTTGAGCAAATAGTTCAGCAGGAAAATTTTGGGGTCTACTCTGTATTGCCACAGCAGCTTTGCCATTAATGCCATCAATTTCAGCAAAGGCGATCGCTGGAGCATTCCAGGCTATTTGCAACGAACCAAAATGCTGATAAATTTTTTTCAGGGAAACCGCCCCAATCCCTTTAAGTTGCGACCAGGCTAACCAATAAGCTCGTTCTTGTTGCATAAAGTTGCCTAAAATTTTAGTTTGCTAATGATCGCAGTTGAATCACAGGCAATTATTAATTCGGCTTGATTGATTGTCAATTGCTTAAATAAGTAAATAAATTTAACACTTCGTTTAATTTCTCAGTATATTTACGTAAATTACTGACGATAAGAGGTATGCTCAAAATACTAGATACCTTCAGTGCCATGCTTGTCAATCTTCACGAAGTCAGTAGTCTCATTCCCCATGTCAGAGCATTTTGAATTAACTAACGAAGCACGAAAAAAGTTTACACCACAGCACAATCAAGAGTTGGCTGGGGCTAACTCAAGTGAAAGTTTATCTAATGATTTGACAGACAATGATGAATTACCTCCAGGCTGGACAGAATTAGAGCAAATGTTGCAGGAATTAGCCACAGAGATATTAGCAGAATTTTACCAAGAAGTCCCTTCTGCTCAAGAATTTCAGCAACAACTAGCAAGTATGACGGAAAAACTAGTTCAAGCAATACCAGATATGTCTCAACCAGCGATCCCGCAGGATAGGCGGAGCCTAATCGCTATTTCGCAACAAGTAATTACTGAAACTACTCCAGGAACTATCTTACAAGATTTTCAAACCCTCTTAGATTTTATTGGTCAAGAGGGAATTGCCGTTGGCGGTAAGCGTAATTTAATTCCCCTCAAGTCTTTAGCTCAAATCAATCAACAGCTAGCCGAACCAATTAAAACCAATCTACAGCGTCCCCAACAAAAGTCTTATCCGACAATTAACGGCTTATATCTACTGTTAAGAGCTACAGGGATGGGTAAAGTAGTTCAACAGGGCAAAACATCCAAGCTGATGTTAGATCCGATGATGCTCGATAATTGGCAACAGATGAATCTGACCGAACGTTATTTGAATTTATTAGAAGCCTGGTTAGTAGTCGCCAATGAGGAGATGCTGGGAGAAAGGGGATATATGACCGAGGGGACAAGATGTCTACAGTATTGGTCGAAAATGCCCGCTAAAGGGGAAAAGTTTCCAGATTATCAAACCCAGCAAAACCTTAAATATTACCCAGGGTTTCATAATATTGCTCTGATGAAGCTTTTTGGCTTAATTGAGGCTAGCTATGGTAAACCAGAAGCGGGTAGGGGTTGGCGAGTTAAGAGTGTCAAGCAAACAGCTTGGGGCAAGGGGTTGCTTCAGGTTGCATTTGACGGTTGGACTTTTCCCGAAATGATTTGGGACGATGATGAGCAAACAGCAAATATTCAGTTTGGTCAGCTCCAGCCAGCTTTGCAGCCCTATTTTCCTCAATGGCAGAAAATTATCGAACTGCCTAAAATTGAGTCTAGTCAGGGAGTTTATATTTTTAAGGTTAGCTGGCAGCAGATTTGGCGACGGATTGCTATTTCTAGTGATATGACTCTCTGGGATTTAAGCCAATTGATTTTGCTGTCATATGATTTTGACTGCGATCATCTAGATATGTTTAGCTATAAAAATCAGCTAGGACGCACTGTGCAGGTAGTTCATCCCTATATGAATGAATCACCCTCTACGGAGGAGGTGAAAATAGCTGATTTACCTTTGACAGTGGGTTCAGTTATGGAATATCTGTTTGATTTTGGCGATAATTGGGAGTTTCAGCTACAGCTTGAAGAAATTAAATCAGATCGGCGTTCTGGCTATGGTGAGATTATCGCTAGTGAAGGAAAAGCCCCCGAACAATATCCTGACTGGGAAGAGTATTAATTAGGGGCGTCAATCAAAACATAAATTTGATTACGATTGATATCTAGATCTGTTGCGCTGCAATTTTACCCAGCTAGGATAAAAACTGTACTCATTTAAATTAGAACTTAAAACTACTGTGGAATCTAATCAGAATAAACCTTTAGAACATCAAAACGTTCCCATCGCCCATCAAGGGTTACATAGTTTTTTGTATAGTTCTGATCGTGAACACAGCGTAGAAGATGCTGCTGGCGTAATTAATTCTGATGGAACAGAGATAGTTGAGATCTTAGTTTGGGAGCAACAAACAGAAAATAGTAAAGTTGCTGGAGTTTATGCTGTTCTGGACAGCGATCGCCTTTATCAATATATTGGTTATTCTAGAGATATTTTGCGATCGCTAAAAGGACATATTACCCAAAACGGTACTCAAGTCTGTAGCTATATCCGCGTCAAAACCTTTAAGTTTCCCAAACGTCAGGAGATGGAAGCGTTAAAAACAGCCTGGCTCTGTGAATTAAACTATCTCCCTGTTGGTAATCAGGAGGGTAATACCTGGGCGAGTACGATTGGTGAGGCTGCTAAAGCAACTATGACAGAAGCTGAAAGAAACGCCTATGAAGAGAAAAAGCTCAAGCTACGTAAAGCAATGGCAGATACAACTCTGATGGATGAATTAGCAGCGCCAACTAACCAAAGTGAAACAGAAATACAACGTCGGCAAAAACTAGAAGCAGCGGTTGAGAATGATGACTGGAGTTCAGTTATAGAAGCTCAGTAATAGAAAGTAGGAAGTAGGAAATAGGAAATAGGAAATAGGAAATAGGAAATAGGAAGTCCTAATGTTTTGACGTAGGGCTAGATCAAAATCAGGAGATTAGCTCATCCTTGGCTAACTCTTGTAAACCCACGAAGCCGACAAAAAAAGTATAAATGCCATAGAGTAATGGATTCTTGTTGTGAGAACGTGCTTTCAAGCCAGCAATTATTCCTTCAACGCCATGAGCAACTAGAGCAATGCTTCCCAGCCAAAACAGAGAAGTTAAGTTAGGGGGTAATGATTTTCCTTGTAAATGTAGGGCTAAATTCCAACCTGATAATCCTAAAGCACTGGTCATGGCGAGGATAGAGGCAATTTTAATTAATTTTGCTACAGTTGGATTCATTATTATTGCTTATTTATTCTGCGACTTTAGTTTCTATAATTAAACAGTATTTACATACAATTAAGATAAGCTGCTAATAACTTAAAAACTACTATTAACAAATGCGCGATCGCTATAGGGTAAATAGTAAACCAGCTATCATCAGACAAGTATCTACTTTAATTGCCATTATTGCTGCTTTTGGCATGAATATTTGGGCCAACATTAATCCACCCAACGGGTTAACTATTGGCGAAATCTCACAAAATATATTCAAAAATGTGCTAATTACCCCCGCTAGCTATGCTTTTGCTATTTGGGGGTTAATTTATCTGGGTTTAATCTCTTTTGCGATCTTTCAGGCATTACCAGCTCAAAAAAACGATGGTTTATTAGTTAAAATTGGCTATAAGTTAGCGATCGCCTCCCTCGCTCAAATAATTTGGGTTTTCTGCTTCTTATACCGACAATATGGCGCTTCTATGATTGCCATGCTGTGTATTTTGTTCCCCCTAATTGGCGCTTACTGGGGGTTACCTTTTAAGACGCGCATTTCCCGCTGGCAACAATGGTTCATTAAACTGCCCATCAGCATCTATTTAGCCTGGATTAGCGTGGCAACAATACTTAATGGGGCAATCGTACTCGAATCTTGGCAGTGGGATGGTTGGGGCATTAGCCCAGAAGTATGGACGGTAATTATGCTGTTAATCGCTGGCTTGATCACTCACTTTGTGGTTCTCCCTCGCCTCGATTTTGCCTATGCGGGAGTGTTTATTTGGGCAGCAATTGCGATCGCCATTCAAAATTCTAAGATTATGCTGATTTCGGGTACAGCGATCGGTTTAAGTATTTCGCTGATCGTATTACTTTTATCTTTTAGCTTTTATGGTCAAGATCATCAAACAAATTAAAACCGCGAAGCGGTTAGCTATAAGCTATAAGCCGTAAGCTATAAGCTATAAGCTTACATAGTAGGAGATTTAACCCCCACTATGTCTTATATCAAGTCCGCTTGATTACTTGTTATAAAATCTTTGCCCCAAACTAAGCGGGATAAACGCCTTTGCGTCTTTGCCCCAAACTAAGCGGGATAAACGTCTTTGCGCGAGTTTTCAATTGAGTAGACACATTAATATTTAGTTATTGATTCTAATTTTTCCTCGGCATAATATTTGCTCAGATTCAATCGTCAATTCTTGTAGCGCTATATCTGTTCCTAAATCAATTTCTAATTCACGTTTTAGGCTATCACTAGATAAATTACTCGTAATCTTTAACGATGACAAACAAAGAGTATGAGCATTAGCTAAATTTACGCCTGTCGATAAAGCTATTGTTTTAATCTCCCCTAAAGCATCTTGATAGATACCTGCAAAGTTCAATTGATTGTTGGCGATCGCTATAGTTTGCCATTCAACCTTCAGCTTAATTAATTCTGGAGAATAATTTTTTTGGCTAGTTAAAATCATCTGCCATAAATCTGATAAACCACTCTGCAATAAAGCAGAATCTAAAGAAGCTTGTAAATCAGCAGCACCTAACTTCAATTGAATCTCCACAAAAACTGCTTCTAGGAGTTTCAAAGGTTGGCGCTTAATCACTTCTGGCAAATTGACGGCAATATTTGTACCGTTAAGCTGCACCTGACTTAAATGTAATCCTTGATAAACGGCGCGATCGCAACTCAGCAATACCTGGGGAATATATCCCTGAAGAATTTGCTTACTTTTACCCAAAATCTTGACTTGTAAAGCTTCAACTGCCTCAACTTGCGATCGCAAATATAGTTTTACCGCGCCAGACAATAATTTTGCAATCACCTATCACCTATTAATTAACTCTTCGTTTTCGCCGTCGATGCTAACACTTCTTTGGCTGTAATCCCATCTCCCTGAAAGCCAAAGTACCACAGTGAGGCTGCTGCTTCTGCTCTAGTTACAGGTTTTTTGGGTTGGAAAAGAGTGGTATAGCCAAATATACGTCTAACGTTAGAGCGATCGCCATTTTGAAAATCGGCATATAAAGCTCTCGTGGCAGAAGAGTCAATATCAGCAGTATCTTGAAATCCCCAGCTTTCTTCAATCGCTTGAATAGAAGCTTTGGGTAAAGATTTGCGAGTATCCAATGGTACTTTCCAGGTAACTAAATCGGCTCTAGTTAGAGGAGCATCGGGGCGAAAAAGTACATTAGTACTATCTTCTGTCAGACGAGAAGGAATTAAACCTGCTTCGGCTAAACTTTGAATTGCCGCAAAGTCTGGATGGCTAGGATTGATATCATTAAATGCAGGCTGGCTAGTCTCCGTTGCCAGGTAGATTTTTTTACCAGGATTATCGGCATAATAGCGATTATTGGCAGCAATTAGCCAACGAGCATATTCACCACGAGTAATCACTTGATTCGGGGCAAATTTGGTTAAATCGACGTTACCTTGCCTAGTATAAGGAGTCAAAATACCCAAAGCAGCGACTGATTCTATGGGTTGTTGTAGTTGTGGGGGTATTTCATCTAAATCCTGGAAATTAGCATCAGATAACTTGTAGGCATTCTGATTTGATCTTGATTTCGAGCGAGGTAGACGAGTATTTTGCTTAGTTTTCTCTGATAAAGAGCGAGTTTGATTTTGTGTAGGTTGCTGAGCAGTTGTCGAATTTGCAGCTTCAGAGGAGTTTGACCATTGAGAAATACTAGATGGAGGAATATCTCGATCTAAAGGATGATAAACCACTGACAATCTAGAGTTTTCGCCTTGAGATGCTTGATTATTTGCCGATGCCAAAAGAGAAAGCTCTACTCTCAGGTTATCTTTAATGGCGATCGCTCTGGCTATTTGTTGCTGCGGATTAATCGTAAAAGGTTTGATTACATCCCAACCATCAGCCGACAATTCTGCCAGATAATAGTCAGCAATAGCTTGGCGCTCATCCTGTATCCTCCAAAGCATCGTTCCTGAGTTTCGATCCTGACTAGACTTGGCTTCTACTAATTCAGCTTGGGGATAAACAGGAAAAATCTGAGTAAATCGCGTTAGGTTGCCAGAGGAGTTTGCTGCTGTGGGGTTTTTGGCAGTATTACTAACTGAATTATTGGCTGAGCCTGATTTTCTTGGAGATGTAATAGCAGGATTTTGAGTTTGTAGAGAAACTTCCTCAGCCTTTTTTGTTAGCTGGGGATCTGCTCCAATAAAGCCTTCTAAGGCTGCACTATTACCGCAACCACTTAATAGTGTTAACAAACTGGTGAAGATAATTCCGTTAATCGCTAAGCGATCTTTTTGTTCAAACAACATGGCTACGGCTACTTGCCAAAAGTTAGTAGTTATTGATAATTATTTTATTTTAATACCTACAGGTAGTTAATCAGTTCTCAGTTAATAAATTTGATGAATAGCTATAGCTAGATGCGATCGCAACTCATACTAAATCCCGTTGGTATACAACATTTAAAAATTGAGTAAAGGTAATGGGTAATGGGTAATGGGTAATGGGTAATAGAGTTTCAGCAAAATTAAACTGCTTAGCACAAAGTTATTTTTGAGAATCGGATTTAGTATCAGTCTGCCACGCAAGCAGCTATAGAACAATGGTTGTAGGCAGGGAAATTAACTCAATGCCAATTACCTGTTGTCGATCGAGTCAATAACGGTAAATTATCTCAATTAGCCGAGTTACAATAGCTCGGAGTGCGGAGTTGGTAGTTTGTAGTTCAAACAGCTTATCTGGCAGAAAATAGAGCCGAAAACAAGTAGAATTAGTCGAAAAACCGAAGGCTCAAATAGAGCAACATTTTCCACATTATCTTTCCTAAGTTCCTGAGAGAGATAACCAAATGCAGCAACGATCGTCGTTACATACCTTAGTTCATCTTGCGACTAACTGATACTTTTTCAACATATCCAAAATGTCTGCTGATAAAGTAAGACAATCAAAAGGCTTTGTGATTAAACCTATGACATTCTTGTTTTCTAATTCAAGACTTTCTGTTTCCATTAGTTTAGCTGTAAACAAAATCACTGGTATATTACGTGTTGTCTTGTCGGATCGTAATTTTTCTAGAATTTCGATTCCTCCCATATCTGGCATCATTAAATCTAGCAGAATTACATCAGGATTTATATTCATAGCTTTAAACAGTCCTTCCTTCCCGACATAAGCACTGGTAACTTGCCAATAGCCGTCCATTTCTAAACTGAATTGAGTTAAGGCTTGAATTCCCGTATCGTCTTCGATGATTAGAATATTGTGCTGATTCATGCTCTAAATGTTTAATTAGATTCTAATGAAACCAAAGATTATTCTTCAGGAATAGTCAATAATTTAGGTAAATCTTGTTTAATTTCAATATTTATTTCCTGGGCTTTTTCTGCTTTCAAATCTTCAAGATATCCAGACTGAGATTCTACTGCTTCGTTTTGACTAGCGAATGGGCCAAAATAATAAACACATTTGGGTTTAGCAGTTGTGATTTTGACCCACCAAGGCAATTTCAATTTAATTTTATTGGCTGGCTTGAAAATAGATAAGCCCAGCGGGATGGCTTTACTACGTATTATCGAGGTAGCTCTATAATAATTCAAAATGCGATCGCTCCTTAATCTAGATAAATACTGCTCGAACTACTACCCACACACCTAAATACTAAAAATACTAAATTAAATACTTGTAATATGACGTGAGTTCGACATTCCGAACTCCAAACCCCTAACCCCGAAGCCCTAAACCCTAACTCACGCTATGTGCCATTATGCAGATAGCAAAAGGAAATATCTGTCGGAATTCCCACATAATTTGCAAACCTTTATACTTTATAAATTTAACAAACGAGTATATTCATCTGAGATTGTGCGATCGCATTGACAGGCGACTTTTCTCAAAGCTACTGAGTTTTCAATTAAAATTCTGCCACGGCTATAGTCAATCAATTTTCTTTGGCGCAAATCTCCCGCCATTACCGTCAAACTAGTACGCCTGACACCCAACAGATCGGCAAGAGTTTCTTGAGTCAAGAACAGCTTTTTTGTGCTTAAGCGATCGCTATAAAAGATTAACCAACGAGCTAGTCTTTGTTCTAGGGTATGATGACAGCTACAGAGGACATTTTGCGAAATCTGAGCCAATAGAGCTTGAGAATAGAGCAATAATATTCGCTTTAATTCACCACTACGGGCTAATTCTCGTCGTAGAATATTGATGGGCAAGCTCAGGACAATGCATTCTGTTTGCGCGATCGCCCAATTAGAAGCAGTATTGCCACCCAAAAATCCAGCAATGCCAATCATTCCTTCATTACTTACCGCAGCAGATTCGGCTACTAAACCTTCTTGGCTAATATTAAGCAAAGAGATGATACCTCGAATTGGAAAATAGATTTTCTCTATTGCTTTGTAGGGCTTGTGAATCGTTTTTTTGGCTGGTAGAATAATGCGTTTTGCATATATCAGTAAATTTTGCAATTCGGAATTAGGTAAAAGATTCAATAGCTGATTAGCGCGATCGGGTATTTCTTGAAAATCACGATTTGCAAAATGCTGGATAGATAAAACCATGATTTTTACCTGGTAACGAATGGTTGACAAAATTTAAACAAGCAATTTATTGACTCTAAATATTACATTACTTAGAAAAATTGACGATCTTGTGATGCTATGGCCAGAGGTCAAAACGTTAGGACATTTTTGAAATGACTATACTTTCTACTACCTACGTAGGGGCGATCACCCTTAAGAACTAACCACAATTTCAATTTGACGACTGTTCATCATTTCAACAAACAACTCTGTTGATAATGCTTGTTCTACAGGGTAAATACCTGGCTGTTTTAATCTACCCGCTAAAATTAATTGCGCGATCGCGCCTGTGCCTGCTCCTGCGGCGATCGCTGTATCGTGATGTACCATGGTACTGATATAGGTATGCGGTTTACCTGCTTTTTGTCCTGTAATCTCTGCTCGCATCGCCACTCCAATCCCACTAAAGCGATCGGTTACTTTGGTCATGGCATAACTGACTTGGGAAAAGAATTCAATGCCTCGACGACTACTTACCCAAGCTTCAGGAAAGATATGAGCCGTAATCCAGGTTAAATGATTATACCAGTCAGGAATTGAGCCAAACTTGGTGATCACGGTGTTTACAGGAAAGGAATCAGCAAATGTATAGGTTTCTGGGACATCAAACCAATAGACTCCCGTTTTACCGTAGGGTGCAGGAAATTCCACCAGCTCTCTTTCGGTGTAGGGTAAGATATCTTGCCACTTACCATCGATCCAGGCAGAAAATTGATGTTTTAACCCCAGGAAAGTAGTTCGCATCACGGTTAACCCTGCACCACCTGAACCTGCTACCACATAGCTGAGATGGATTTTCTCTGGTCGCTCGAACTGCTCTACTCCTTGTTTAACCATGCTGTTAGAAATACCAGGAAAGATCCCCGTATTCAAAATCGCCGTAGTGCCAGAAGCGATCGCTCGCTCCTGATATTCGATCGCCTGTTGATAAAAAGAACGATGATCGCTCACGTCAATATAATCTATTCCTTCGTCAATACAGCTTGCCAAAACTCTACCGTCTCGATGATGAAATGGCCCTGCACAGTGTACGATCAAATCTTGCTTGGCGATCGCTTGATGTAGCTGTTGGCGATCGTCTAAATCTAAAGCTAAGAATCTAAATGGTTTGATTTGCGATTGAGTTTGACGAGAAGTAATCGTAACTTCAGCATCGGTATGTTGGGCAATGTCTTGAGCTACCCGATTACCAATTCTGCCGTAACCGCCAATTACTAATACTTTTTTGGTCATAGTGCGCCTGATATAAGTTAGCTTTTTGCTAATTTATTAGTTTTTAGCTTTTAGCTTTTAGCTCTTCCTAAAGGATACAGCTTCGCATATAGCTTTTAGCTCTCAATGCTCAACTTTAAAATACTAGTACTTTTAAACTAACAATTATTCTGAAAGCAAATTTTATTCACATTAAACTTATCGTACAACCTCAGTTGAACTTGATGATATCAAACCTAAATCTCTATCTATGTCTAGATGGCAGATTAGTTGATTCCAGGTAATATTTACCTCTTATCTATGTTTTAAAATCTATTTATGTTAGATCTAGCTAGAGCTTTAGAATTAAAAGAAAATTTAGTTGATTTTGTTTACGATGACGAAGGCGCGATCGCCGTTGCCTTAGAAAGTTATGCTGCCCAAAAAAGTCAGAAAAATAGCTACGGTATTAAACAGCAGAATTTGGCAGTAGATCTATTTTTAACTCAAGGTAAGGTTGGAGAGCAAACTCCTCTAGATATATTTATTAAACAGGCTAAGAATTTATCGACAGCAGATATCTCAATTGTCAAACATTGGCAGAAAAATTTCATTGGTTTGTTTGAGATTCAAGCCATCGAAGCCGACTCTTATCGCTTGATGAACTGGTTAACCGCTAAAACCTATAGAGTATATAGACACGCGGGAATGTCAGATAAAGAGATATCTAGATGGCAGCCAGGAGAAATTATTCTCTGTATCATTGCACCGCTGAATGAAACTGAATGGTTCTTTTTTAGCGATCGCATTATTAAAGGTCGATTAAGCCAGCCAAAACTAGCGGTAGCCATTGGCGAATTTCGAGATAATTACCCTGAATCACTTTATGCTGATGCGCCAGATTTACTAGAGGAAGCTTGGTCATCAGTAGCAGTGTACCATCAAGAATTTGTGGACTATCTGGGAAGCGATCGCCTGACTTTACCAGGTTATAAACTAAACCAGAAGATTAGTGAGCTACAGACAGTTATGAGTCAGAAAAAGCTAGCAGAAGCTGGTATCGATCACTCTAAATCTTTAGCCGAATTACTGCAAGAGTCAGGTAAAACAGAGTCAGAGTTTACCACGGCAGCAGCAGATCTGGGTGCAGATGCTCAAGCAGTAGCCAAGCTCATGGATAATAAAAATAATTCAATGGTAACGCCCAAGGTAGAGTTACCGCCAGAGATCAAGCAGGCAGAATCTGTGACGGTATACTCTGAGGCAAAGTGGGGACAGATGTTTCTACCTAACCACGAAAAATTTACCCAGCTTCTAGCTCAAGCCGATCCTCAAACAGAAAATAATCAGCTATTGGTGCGCAAATATTTAGAACAGCCTCAAGCTAATTACTATGTCTGGCAACAGCTCAAACAAGAATATCCCACTAGCTTAGAAAAGCTGCTGCAAAACTATTTAAACAAGCCAGATTTTCAATTAGAAACCGACTTAGAAAAGCTACTACAAGAATACAATAAACCCGCTGTTCCTGAATTACCTGCGATCGCCAGCGTGCCGATCCACTTAAATAATTTATTTGAAGCGGCAGTAGCTCAAGTCCAAAAAACCAAATCTAAAACCAAAAAGAAGAAAAAGACAGGATTTCTCAAAAGCTCTTAGGAACTTATATCAAGTCCGCTTAATTACTTCTTATAAAATCTTTGCCCCAAACTAAGCGAGATAAACGCCTTTGCGTCTTTGCCCCAAACTAAGCGGGATAAACGTCTTTGCGCGAGTTTTAATTAAAATTGTCTAAACGGACTTCCTATTTCCTACTTCCTACTTCCTAACTATGGCCCAGAAAACACAGCATCTTCTACATCTTGCCGACTCAAAGAATACTTAAACGAACGACTGAGATTTTGACTTTCTTGTTCAGCATCAAAATAACGTACTGTTAATTCTTCCGTCTCAAGACAGATTTCTGCTTTCCAAGCTGATTGTGCCAAATGCCAGCAGTGAAGATTGGCTCGATCTTGATTGCAACCCTTGCTGCGTAACCAGTCTTCGATAGTTGGCAAGGTATGGTTGTAAAGAGGAGTGTCTGCTTCTGGTAAACTCACTAAAATATTTTTATAAACTTAATAAGGTATTGTAACGATTTTATCTTAATTGCACCTCTCAATTAGACACGCCAGTAGAGATGGTCTTAAAAGTCAAGTGATTTATTGCGATCGCCTTGTTTTCTCTTTGGTTTTTTATCGAGGTTATGGAGTGTTTATTATGGAATTACAGAAACAGGAACAGATTATGCAAATTACTGCATTTTTCAATAGATGATGTTAGGTTTTGCTTCGTGCTACCTAAAATACGAGATAAGCGATCGCACTAGACATGAAACGAAAGTTTGAATTTGAATTTGAAGATCAATCATTAGAAAACACAATCACTTTTGAGTATGATGATGCTACGGAAGAAGAAATTGATCTTTGTATTGAAAATGGTGTTGCAGTTATGTACGCAAATAGCCAAGCTTTATTGAGTATGGCAAAGTTATTTGTAAAAATAGCAATCTGTGATTATCAAAAAGGCTTCCATCTTCATTTAACAAAAGATTTTGATGCTGATGATAAAGAAATTTTTCGTGTGATACTGACAAAAAATGAATCAAATCAATCTGTGAGCGAGTAGATGGAAAAAAGCGATCGCACTGTTTCCCCTTTGGTTTGTTACCGAGGTTATATGGTATTTATTATCGTAAGTCTCAGTTATTTTTCTATTATTGGCTGATTAAATACACTGGATTCATGACTAATATTAACCACGATCAACTCTTTAAAGAGCTTCTAACTACTTTCTTTGTTGAATTCCTAGAACTTTTCTTTCCCTCGGTGCTGGAATATCTCGATACTGATAGCATCACTTTTATAGATAAAGAACTCTTTACTGATGTAGTTCGAGGGGAGAAAAACATTGTTGATATCGTGGCTTTAGCTGAATTTCAAGAGCAAGATTATTCATTTTTAATTCACCTAGAAAATCAAGCTTCTAACGCCCCAGAATTTAATCGTAGAATGTTTCGTTATTTCTGTAGCCTCTTCCTCAAATATGATCGACCGATTTATCCAATAGCTATTTTCTCTTATGACTCTCCCAAAAGACTAGATAAAAGCAATTTTGTGATTAATTTTCCAGATAGACAAGTTTTGAATTTTGATTACCAAATTGTTCAGCTTAATCGTCTTAATTGGCGTGACTTCTTGCAACAGCGGAATCCTGTGGCTGCCGCTTTGATGAGCAAGATGAAGATTAATCGAGAAGATCGCCCTACAGTCAAAGCTCAATGTCTGAGACTGATGGTTACTCTTAAACTAGACCCAGCCAAGATGCAGCTTATTTCAGGTTTTGTTGATACCTACCTCAATCTCAATCAGCAGGAAGAATCGCACTTTCAATCCCTATTAAGTACAATGGAATTACAGGAGCAGGAAAAGATTATGCAGATTACTACTAGTTGGGAACAAAAAGGTCGGCAGGAAGGTCGAATTGAAGAAAAGCTTTCTATTACCTTGCGTCAACTCAAACGTAAACTGGGCAATCTACCAGATAATATTGCGACACGGATTAAGTCTTTGGAGTCTTCCAAATTGGATATTTTAACGGAAGATCTATTAGATTTTGAAACTCTGGACGATCTTAATCAGTGGCTGAGTAATTGTTAGTCTTAATTTTTCAATGAATGATGTTGGGTTTTGCTTCGCGCTATCCAATCTACAAGATAGGCGATCGCACTGTTGTAAGAGATTAGTTTGAAAGACTAGAACCTTTTTTAACCAGTGTAAAAACACGCTCAATAATTAAATCGTTATCAAATTAAAGATCTTAAATCATCAGCTTGGTAAATACCTTCTTCTACTTCTAATGAGGCGCGATCAATTGCTGCTGAGATTGCTTCCTTGATCATATCTAATAGCTCTTGATCGCTGGCGTAATAACCCCCAAACTTTGCTTCGCGATCGCCATGGCTATCCCCGACTTACCCCAGGACTCCCTTGTTCAATATTGCCAAGAATTGTTTAATTAACTTAGGTTTGATCCTCACTGATGTTGTTCAAAAGCTATCATATATAACTGATGTATCGGCTGCATAACGAAAAATCATACATCACATCTAAAATATACTCTTATGAATAATCCAAAGATAGATACAAAAGCTTTTAAACGTACTTTACAACAGTCAGAAAACTATCATCGTCGCGGTTTTGGACACGATGAAGAAGTAGCAGGGACGATGAATTCTGAGTATCAAAGTGATTTAATCCAGACGATCCGCGATCGCCATTATCGTCTAGAACAGGGTGATGTTACCATCCGTCTAGCGGAGTCTTTTGGTTTTTGTTGGGGAGTAGAAAGAGCGATCGCTATGGCGTATGAAGCTAGAGAACATTTCCCTACAGAAAAAATTTGGATTACTAACGAAATTATTCACAACCCCACTGTAAATCAGCGTTTACAAGAGATGAACGTCGGTTTTATCGAATTAGTTAATGAGCAAAAAGATTTTAGCGTAGTCACTCCAGGAGATGTCGTAATTCTACCTGCTTTTGGTGCTAGCGTTCAAGAAATGCAGCTACTCAACGATAAAGGCTGTAAAATTGTGGATACTACCTGTCCTTGGGTATCAAAAGTCTGGAATTCGGTAGAAAAACACAAAAAACGCGACTATACCTCAATTATTCACGGGAAATATGCCCACGAGGAAACTGTCGCCACCAGTTCTTTTGCCGAGCGCTATTTGGTAGTCTTAAATCTAGCTCAAGCGGAATACGTCACTAACTATATTCTCCATGGCGGAGATCGAGCAGAGTTTCTGGATAAGTTTCAAAACGCCTACTCAGAGGGTTTCGATCCCGATCGCGATTTAGAGAAAGTCGGTATCGCTAATCAAACTACCATGCTCAAAAGCGAAACTGAACAGATTGGTAAACTGCTAGAACAGACGATGCTGAAAAAGTATGGCCCAACTCAGTTAAACGAGCATTTCATGAGCTTTAATACCATCTGTGATGCCACTCAAGAACGTCAGGATGCTATGTTTGACCTGGTAGAAGAAGATTTATCCTTAATGATTGTTATTGGGGGTTTTAACTCTTCCAACACCACCCATTTACAAGAAATCGCCATAGAACATCAAATTCCTTCCTACCATATCGATAGTGCAGAACGAATCATCAGTCGCGATCGCCTTGAACATAAACCTCTAGATCGAGATCTCACCATCGCCGAAAACTGGCTTCCAGCAGGAAAAATTACTGTTGGCATTACTTCTGGTGCTTCGACTCCCGATAAAGTGGTGGCGGATGTGATTACAAAAATATTTGCTTTAAAAGCCATGGCGATCGCCGAAAAGCTATAAGCTAAGAGCTAAGAGCTAAAAGCTACGAAATAACTCATTAAAAACATAGTCTATTCAAATGAAAACGACTATAACTATTTGTTGAGAAATTTTGGTCTAGCAGCAGATGTTATTTGTAGCGTTTGTTCAAGATTTTGCCAGTCTTCTTGTTCGATTAAAGCAATCATCTCGTCTAGATTATGACGATATTGTAAAAGCGATCGCAACAGTTCCTGGTGGTTATATTTTGCCATCATTACCCCCAATTCCCAATTACCTCCTCCCACTCGACTAGTATCGCGAAACCCAGAACTAGCGAGTATTTGCGCCAATTGGAGCGTATCAGGCTCTTCTTGTAAACAGGCTTTAATCAGACTCGCACTCACCATCACTGGTAGATGAGAAATCCAGCTTACAGCGCGATCGTGAATTTGAGCATCACAAACATAGGGAATCGCATTTAACTCTGAGGCGATCGCTGTTAACTTGGCAATATTTTCAGGCTTACTAGCTGCTGTCGGCGTAAGTACATAGGCTGCACCAGTAAATAAATTAGCTATAGCTGCATCGATTCCGCTTTGTGTCATTCCCGCCATCGGATGTCCCCCAATAAAGTTGGGCCATAACTGACTACATTCTTCAACTATCGGCTGCTTGACTGAACCAACATCGGTAATAATTGTCTCGGAATTAATATAAGGAATAATCTGCTTAATTGTTGAGGCGATCGCTGCAATAGGAGTACAAACAATGACAATTTCTGCCTCAGCCAGAGCCTTGAATTCAGTGCTAGCTTCGGTAACAACACCTTTAGCCAAAGCTATCTGACAAACATTCTCCTGGCGAGATATCCCAATAATCTGGTGTCCCTGCGATCGCAAATCTAACCCCAAAGAACCACCAATTAAACCCAAACCAATAATCCCGATCTTCATGTTCTAAAATTCTGATTTAATACTTTTGGTCTTTCATCAAATAACCATTATTTTTTTTAGCTAACATCTGTTCTAAAAGATGCGCCTTTTTCTGGCATCACGCCAATTACCCTAAAGCTAAAGAACTGTTAAAGCCCATGTTACCAACATTCTCAGTCAATTAAATTTACGAGATCGCACTCAGGCTGCCATTTTAGCGACTCAGTATTGAGGATTACTAGACAATTTTTAGTAAAAAATATCCCTCAACCAGATATCAATAATCTTAGTTAGGGATAAGAATAATCACAAGGCTAATAGCTTTTTACAACTATATAGTTCTGTAAGTTCGATAATTAATGTTGGGGAAAATATTATCAATTAATTCCACTTTTTCTAACCAACCAGAATCAATCTTACCGATTAAAATATCATCGTAGATCTTATTAAAGCGAAGTAAATGCGATCGCGTTCTGCGAATTGCATAAGGAACCATCGTACCAGTACGCATAATAAAAGCCCAGTCAGACGATTGTGCTAATAATAACTCTCTTGCAGCCTGATTTAAAGCTCGCCATTCCAATTCATCAGCAGGTTCACGATTCGCCAGCTTGATCATTCTTTCCGCTGCTTTGTGCAGATGAGGATAAACCCAAGCATTAGTGTCATTCAACCAATATTCATGAAACCCTTTGTAACCCCAACTAGACTGGGATGGACGACAGACTTGTTGAGTTGGCTGCTGCTGAAGATATTCTGACAAGTGTGTCATGTCATATGTACCTTGGTCATACCAACTTTTACGGAATAAAAAGTCGATAAATTGAGGCCCTTCATACCACCAGTGACCAAATAACTCAGCATCGTAAGGGGAAACCACAATTGGTGGACGCTGTAACATCCCGCTCAAATTTTGAATTTGGCGTTCGCGATTATACATAAAGTTGCCCGCATGTTCGGCCGCTTTTTCTCTTGCCCAATAAGGATCGTATAAACCTTTTTCGGTCAATCCGCCATCACGACTAGTAATTTTATGGTATTTAATACCTGTGTTTTTACGTTGTCCATTGGGCATAATATAAGGCTTGATGTACTCATATTCAGCTTCCCAGCCTAAATCTTTATAAAATTCACGATATTCTACTGCGCCAGGATAGCCTACTTTAGAAGACCAAACTTGTTGAGAAGATTCATGGTCGCGACCAAAAGCTGCTACTCCTGTTTCAGTATAGATGGGAGCATAGGAGCCATGACGAGGACGAGGACGAGCATAAAGAATACCGTGTCCATCAGTGAGAAAATAACGCAAGCCAGCATCAGCAAGCATTCTTTCTAAACCTTCATAATAAGCACATTCTGGCAGCCAGATTCCCTTGGGAGCGCGACCAAAGTTCTCTTCATAGTGTTCACAAGCAACCTTGATTTGTGACCAGACTGCTTGTGGATACATCTTCATCAACGGCAAATAGCCATGAGTCGCCCCACAGGTGATAATATCCAGGTTGCCACTATCTAGAAATTGCTTGAAAGCACCGACTAGATCGCGGTTGTAACCTTCCCAAGTCTTTCGAATTTGGCTAAATGAGTTGGCATAGTATTCAGCCAGGTACAGCATATGACCGTTGTGTTGATGTCGGTCAATTTCTTTAGCAATTAGTTCTTCTAGCTGGGCTAAATGAGCATCGTAACGATCTTGTAGTAGTTCATCCCGCAGCATTGACACCAAAGGAGGTGTCATACTCATCGTCATTTTAAAATCTACTCCATCTCGCTTTAAGCCTTCAAAAACTTGTAGCAGAGGGACATAGGTTTCGGTAATGGCTTCAAACAGCCATTCTTCTTCTAAAACAAAATCGCTTTCTGGATGTCGGACATAAGGCAAGTGAGCGTGTAAGACAAGTGCAAGATAACCAAGAGCCATAATGTAGTATATTGTAGTATCTCTAAATATTTTTTGCTAGCAGTGAAGACAAGATTTTAAAGCTAAGGGTTGATTTGAATTGAGGAACTAGGGCAATCTAGGTAAATTTTATGATATCTTAATAGTGTCTTCTAATAAAGTTTTAGTTGCGGGTCAACTCTCTTTAATTAAGCTGATTGTTAAGTGATAGCTATTTTTAATTAATTTTCTAATTGAATTATTGTAGTTACTTTGTTTAACACGATGCAAATAGTAGAAGAGGATTGCTCAAATCGCCGTCTAATGAACGAATATTGAAGTGTTGAGTTAGATTTAGTGTTGCACTTTCATAAGCAATGTCCCGATTCCGATCAAGGTAGTGCGGAGGAACTATTGCTTCAACTACTATTATTTGTCGATCAACGTTCTTCTTCTGAAGAACAGGTTCAAGAAATTAAAGCTTACTTACAGAGCTTGCGCTCTAATTATGCTTTTAAGTTGGATGTAGTGGAGATTGAAAAACAGCCTCATCTGGTAGAATTCTTTAGATTAGTTGCCACTCCTGCTCTGGTGAAGATGTCTCCAGCACCGAGACAAACCCTAGCAGGAAGTAATTTAATTCAGCAGTTAGAGAAGTGGTGGCCTCAGTGGAAAGGTCAGGTAAAAGTTTCTTTAGAGAAAAACAGCTACCAAAATCCAGAGAATCCGACCGCTACAGCAATGCCGAATAGCAGCTACGATGCTCAAGACATCATGTTGTCCGATGAAATATTTAGTCTGAGGCAAGAAAAAGCAGAATTAGAAGCACAGCTACGTTTCAAAGATAAAATCTTGGCAATGTTGGCTCACGATTTGCGAACACCATTGACGGCAGCCTCTATGGCAGTGGAAACAATTGAGTTATCGGAGAAAAATGATGGCTTGTCAGAAAATAAGCTGCTTGCTTTAAAACGGAAGTTGTTTAAACAAGCAAGAAATCAGTTTAACATCATGGATAATATGATTGGTGAACTGCTGCAAAATTCTCAAAACAACAATGCCAAACTAGCAGTTAAACCAAAGCCACTTAATTTGTGTTCGCTGTGTCAAGATATCGCCAGCCAGTTTGATGCCAAATTAGGGCAAAAATCGATGAATTTTGTGATGGATCTGCCTCAAGATCTACCTTTAATTTATGCTGACGCTGAATTAATCCGTCAACTGATCAGTAATTTGCTAGATAATGCCATTAAATATACGCCTGAAAAAGGTAGTATTTCCTTATCCGTTCTACATCGAACCAATCAAAAGATACAGGTAAGTGTTTGCGATACAGGGCCTGGAATACCCCCTAGCAAAAGAGAACAGATCTTTGAAGATAGCTTTCGACTTCAGCGCGATCGCGCTGCCCAAGGTTATGGATTAGGACTGGCAACTTGCCACCAGATAGTCTCTGCCCATTATGGTCAAATTTGGGTAGACAGTGCGCCTGAATCTGGTAGCTGTTTTCGCTTTACTCTCTTGGTATACAAGTAGGAAATAGCATCAGCCCGTATTTCTCATGCCCGCAGCAATGCCATTAATAGTTAACATTGCTCCCCGCAATAATTCTTCTTTACTAAAGCGGAAGTGAAGCGCTTGAGACTTGTCGTGTTGCCGTAAACGTTTGATCAGCGCCACCTGTAAAAATCCGAGGGGAACAATTGTGCCATTGCGCAATTGAACCGATCGCTGTAGTTCAGGATTACCATCCAGCAACCTTTGTTGACCGTTAATTTTGAGAATTAAGACCCTGGTGAGATTATATTCCTCCGAGATTTGAGCAAATAACTTTTGGAAACGTTCGAGATCTTCGGGTTGAGATAATTCTTTGACGTAATGTTCGGCAATCTGAAGATCTACTTTAGCCAGGGTCATTTCTACTTTAGATATAACCACACGAAAGAAAGGCCACTTAACGTAAAAATATTGCAGCAGATCGAGATTTTTCTCAGGCTCTTGCTCTAGAAAACCATGGAGTGCCGAGCCAACACCATACCAAGCAGGTAGTAAAAAGCGACTCTGAGTCCAGCTAAATACCCAGGGAATTGCCCGAAGACTGCTCATATCTTTCTTTTTATTCGCCCCGCCTTTGCCTGGACGCTTAGAAGGGCGAGAGCCAATTTGCAGCTGGCTAATTACGTCTACAGGGGTGACGGAATGAAAAAAGTCAACAAAATCCTCCTGTTCATAGATTAAAGCACGATATACAGCGCGCGATCGCGCGGATAGTTCTTCCATAATTTGATTCCAGGGTTCGACCCGATCGAATCCGCTACCTAACAAACTGGACTGGATTACTGCTGTGGTCATCGTTTCCAGGTGATATAAAGCTAATTCGGGCAAAGAGTATTTAGATGCTAGTACTTCCCCCTGCTCCGTAATTTTGATTCTGCCCTGGATCGTATCCGTTGGTTGAGCCAAAATTGCCGAGTAAGCGGGCCCACCACCACGACCCACCGAACCACCACGACCGTGGAAAATCCGTAGGGAAATACCAAATTCAGCCGCCACCTGCTGTAAGGCTCGTTGTGATTTATGAATTTCCCAGTTACTGCTTAAGAAACCTGAATCTTTATTACTGTCAGAATAGCCCAACATCACTTCTTGTAGATTGCTGGGTTCGAGGGGGGTTGAAGTGGCAGTTACAATCTCATTCTGTTGGGTCGAGACATGCTCATATCCACCCGCTAGAGAGGCTCGATATAGTGGTAGCTCAAATAATTCCCGCATCACCTCTGGAGCGCGTTTTAGATCTTCTACTGTCTCAAATAAAGGCACAATTCTGATCGAAGTGTGACAAGTTGCGGGGTCGTATAGCCCTGCCTCCTGAGCAAGCAACAGCACCTCTAAAACATCACTGACAAAATTAGTCATACTGATGACGTAGGTTTTACAAATTTTCGTGCTGAATTCCTGCTGTAGAAGGCGTAGCATCCGAAAAGTTTCGATTGTCTCACAAGCCGTAGGGGAAAAGGGCATCTCCCCAGGAATTAAGGGGCGACGAGTTTTTAATTCTTGAATCAACCAGGTAGTTTTTTCCGCTTCAGAAAGTTCATCATAAGGTTTGGGTAAGAGCTGAAGATAGGCTGTAATTTCGGCGATCGCCTCACTATGTCGAGAGGAGTCCTGCCGAAAGTCTAATTCAACTAAGTTAAAGCCAAACACCTCAGCCTGAGTGATGAGATTATTCAACTCGCGACACTGTAGCTTAGTGGCAGCCAAACTGGCTTGCATCAGCTTTAATTCAGCAACGAACTCGTCTCCACAAGTGTAAATATTTTCCGTATTAATTTCCGAGATCGCCTGTCTTCCCGCCGCCGACGACAAAGCTTGATTTCTTTCCAAGGTATTGTTCAATCGATAAGAAATATAGGCCAGCTTGAGACGATAAGGCTCTTGACGATAGCGAATCGCTAATTCTTGGTAAATACTCGGTATTCGCTGCTGATCTTGCTCTAGAGAGTCGAGTAATTCTTGCTGGACATCACTCCAGTGCAGGGAAAGACTCAAAATTTCTCGCAATTGGGCGATCGCCTCAAGATATTTGCCAATCACAATTTTTCGTTGATAGCAGGCAGTTTCCCAAGTTACTTGAGGTGTCACAAAAGGGTTTCCATCACGGTCTGAACCAACCCAAGAGCCGAAGTAGCAGAAGTTATGGGTGGGAGCAACTAGATTGGGAAAAGATGCCCCTAAAGACTGTTTGAGCCGAGCAGCGAGCTGAGGAATTACGTCAAATAAAACTTCTTGGAAATAGTGTAAGGAGTAGTCTACTTCATCTAATACCTTGGGTTTAAACTGATGTAGCTCATCAGTCCGCCACCAAAGACGAATTTCCTCGGTTAACTGAGCCACGGTTTCATTAGCTTCCCAGGATTCAATCTGCCCGATTTCCTGCATTGCTTCTTCGGCAAGGTCTAACTGCTCTAAAATTTGGGAAATACGACGCTGTTTCTTACGGATAGTATGACGGACAATTTCTGTAGGATGGGCAGTGAAAACCAATCTAATATCAAGCTGATCTAATAATCTTTGCAACATCAAAGGCGGCATATTAATTTCCTTGAGATAAGGAAACAGCCAATGAAATAGTCCAGCCTGATTACTGCTAGATATGCTGGGTTCAGTCCAATGTTCGCTTAATTCTTCTGATTTAGGCAAATTTTGGTGGTGCAGATTATTGGCAATCTGAGGCTTTTTACCGTTAACCTCATGAGTATAAACTTGAGTCACACGCCGAGCTAGTTTTTGCTCTCTTGATTCGTAGTGTTGTTCGACAATGTTAATCAGTTGAAAATAAAGCGCAAATGCTCTTGCTCCCTGGATAGCATCGTTGAGACTTAACTTTTGAATTAACTGAGATACGGAAGATTGAGTAAATGTTTCTGCTACCTGTCCTTCAGCAGAAGAAAGAGAACGCATTTGCTGAAGCAGATCGAGCATTTCCTGACCACATTCTGCTCGTAGTACTGACTCCCAGAGGTCTTCAATCAATTGTTGCCGATGGCGCAAAAGTAAGTGGGAAGTGTCAACCACATCAGTTTCTCGATTTGCTATCGAAGATTGAACAAGCGAACTCATAAAAACCTCTATTTGACTTAAGATAAATCGTAGCTTGATTGTTGCAGTAATAATGTTTGAGATTTGACCGCGAGAGAGGGCGAGGTTTCCTTATCCGAAGGTGTATGCTAAAGCATTTGCCCTAAAGGACTAACTACGTGTCGCGAAGCTTATCCTTTAGGACTAGCTTCGCGTCGTCCTTTAGGACGCCATCTCTAATCGCGGTGTTGACAGGACAAAAAGTTTCCAGCTATTTCCAGCCTTCATTAAGACTGACTTTTCAACTACACCAGTACTATGAAAGAAGCGCTCGTCGCGACATCGCTAATTAAATTCAAGACAATCAACGATCAAAATTAGGGAAATTTAGAATAGGCAAGCGTTCTGAGCGAAATATCTCTTCACTAGCTTTGCCGAATTCAGTCATAAATTCTGACAAGAGATATAACAACAAAATGCTAAAAATAAACGGGCTTGTGGCAATACTTAAGGCTAAAAATAATTTGAGATCTGTTGGGTTGCTAGTCTTCATAGTTTAATTATTCAATACTCCTTCTTAGTATTGTATTGACTTTGGGCATTCGTAACGCAAAGCGATATGATTTTGATTAAATTTTATTAAAGTCTTTAGTCTTAGTCCCTAGCAGTATTTATGAAACAAACCATAGTTCAGGTAGATGCTTTTACCGATCGCCCTTTTCAGGGTAACCCTGCTGCTGTCTGTGTCTTAGAATCACCTCAAGATGAGCAGTGGATGCAGTCGGTAGCGAGGGAAATGAATTTGTCGGAAACAGCATTTTTACACAAGCACGGTCAAGCATACAGTCTACGTTGGTTTACTCCCACAACCGAAGTATCTTTGTGTGGTCATGCTACCCTTGCTAGCGCTCACGTACTCTGGACGGAAGGATATGCTTCTACAGGACAGTCGATTCAGTTTGAAACCAAAAGTGGTGTTTTAACTGCTAAATATCAAGACGATTGGATCGAGTTGGACTTTCCTGCTAATCGATCGCAAGATATTCCGCCGATTACTAAATTAGGGGATGCCCTGGGCGTACCTTTAAAAACAGTTTTGTACAATTCTCTAGGCTATTTAGTGGAAGTTGCTACAGCTCAACAGGTCGAGCAGCTACAGCCTAATTTTACCCTACTCAAGCAATTACCCATCTCCAAGGTGATTGTGACTAGTAAAGCTGACAGCGATTCCCAATATGATTTTGTCTCACGCTTTTTTGCCCCTGGAGTCGGCATCGACGAAGATCCAGTGACGGGATCGGCGCACTGCTGTCTTGCCCCTTATTGGCGCGATCGCCTTAAACTCGATCGGTTTTTAGCTTATCAGGCTTCTGCCCGTGGGGGAGTAGTGAAAATCAATTACGATGGTGGCGATCGCGTTTTGCTTCAAGGTCAAGCAGTAACCGTAATGCGGGGGGAATTATTGTGAGTGGCCATTAAATTCTGGCATTAAAGTTATTGTATTTGGGAGCAGATAGATGAAAATTAGACGAGCTATATCTCTAGCACTGAGTATTATTTTGCTCATTGTGATGGGTAATTACCCGATCAATAATCTTTATCTAGTTTATTCAACAGTTGATAGTTGGAGTAAGGTTAATGCTGAAACAGTCCAGCCTAAAGCTGTCGGTAGCAATGGAGTAGTGGTTTCGACCCAGAAAGAGGCTTCAGCAGTGGGGTTGCAGGTGCTTCAAGATGGAGGAAATGCGATCGATGCTGCGGTGGCGGTAGGTTATGCCTTGGCGGTGACAGATCCCTGCTGCGGTAATTTGGGTGGCGGTGGCTTTATGCTGATTCATTTGGCCGACGGTACAGAATCTTTTATTAATTTCCGCGAGACTGCACCTTTAAAAGCTCACAGCCAGATGTATTTAGACGATCGGGGTGAGCTGATTGAAAATTTGAGTACTGATGGTTACTTAGCGGTGGCTGTCCCTGGTACAGTTAAGGGTTTGAATTATGCCCTCGATCGATATGGCACGATGGAACGAGAACAAGTAATTGAACCAGCGATCGCTTTAGCCGAAGAAGGTTTTGCTCTGCAATCAGGAGATGTAGAGATATTTGAAGCGGGGAAAGACAAATTGCTACAACCCAATGTCGCCAAGATATTTCTGCAAAATGGCAAGAAAACTTATCAAGTTGGCGATGTTTTAGTTCAAACCGATCTGGCTAACACCTTAAAAGCTATCTCTCAGGAGGGAACGACAGCTTTTTATCAAGGAGAAATAGCGAAAAAAATTGTAGCAGCCAGTCAAAAAAATAACGGTATTTTGAGTTTAGAAGATTTTGCCAGCTATCAAGTTAAAGAATATGAACCCATAAGTTGCACTTATCGAGGATATCGTGTGGCTTCTGCTCCGCCACCTGGTGGTGGTACTACTATTTGTCAGATGCTGAATATTTTATCTGGCTATAATCTCAAGGAATTAGGCTGGCATACACCCCAAAGTCTGCATCAGATGTTCTCTTCAATGTTATTCGCTTTTGGCGATCGCAACCGTTATTTGGGCGATCCTGATTTTGTGGATAACCCAACCAATAAATTACTCTCTGCTGAATACGCTGCTGCTTTAAGATCAAAAATAGCTTTTGCAGCACTCGATCCTGAGTCGATATATTCTACTGATGTTCAGCATGAGGGAACAAATACCACTCACTATTCTGTAGTGGACAAAGAAGGTAATGCTGTAGCCGTGACCTATACGATTAATTCTTATTTTGGTGCAGGGGTAGTTGCCCCTGGAACAGGCTTTTTACTCAACAATGAGATGGATGATTTTACTAGTAAGTTAGGAAAGTCAAATCAGTTTGGTTTAAATCAGGGAGAGGCAAACTTAATCGAGCCGTTAAAACGCCCTTTAAGTTCCATGTCCCCCACTATAGTTACCAAAGATGGACAAGTTTATCTGGTTACAGGTAGTCCTGGAGGCCCGACAATTCCCACTACGGTGTTGCAGGTCATCACTAATGTTATTGATTACGGTATGGGTTTATCAGATGCGGTGAATAGTCCCCGTGTACACTATCAAGGTTTACCTAACCGAGTAGTTAGTGAATCTCAAGCAATTACGCCTGAAGCCTTTAGAGGCTTGAAACTGCGGGGCTATAGCATTATGCCTTTTAGTTCCTGGGGTGCGGCCGAATCCATCATGGTTAAGAGCGATCGCACAATGATCGGCGTTAATGACATGCGTAAACCTGCGGGGAAGGCAGTTGCTTATTAGTAATATTTAACTGCGATCGCTTTTTTCAATTGTCGAATAATCTATTTTGATTGACCAGGAGGAACAAAGGGAATTTCAATCCTGCGTCTAGTTTCATCAGGCTTACGATCTATTGAGACAGGAATTATCGTATTTTTATACTTAAATAAACCACCATTAGGAATTTACTGACATTTACAAAAATTTGATTCAAATGCTGAATTATTGACTTGAGAAGGCACAGGGACAACATCTAGATCTGGTAAATCTGCCACTTTTAGACATAAATATCCCCCTAAGATTAAAACTGCGAAAAAAGGGATAAAAAACAGAGATTTTGCGAGTAAGTCTCCAACGTTTCTGTTGAAGCTTGGTTGATTGAGATGTGGCGCAACAGTAGTTTCAGTAGTAGTTTCAGTGAATTGAGAAGTTCTGATGATCGAAATACCTTGAAGAGTTCGACTAACTTCGGCTGCACTCCTAAAGCGATCGCTTGGATGAGGAGACAGCATCTTACTTAAAATCCATTCCAACTTGGAACTAAGAATAACTTCTGATTCCCAATGCCAACAGTAGCCATGGGGATCGATTAACTGTTGTGGTTCTTTGCCTGTTAACAGCACTACTGCCGTAGCAGCTAAGGCATACAAATCGCTATGAGCGTAAACAATTCCCCGTTCTACCTGTTCTGGAGGAGCATAACCAGCCTTAAGTGGTTTGGAAATATTTGCAGTTACTTGGTTTAATTCAAATTGGGTTTTCAGTTCGACTTCTTGAATACAGCTAAAATCAATCAACACTTGGGGTTTATCTTGATTGCAGAAGATTAAATTATCAGGAGAAATATCGCGGTGAATTACTCCCAGCGAATGAATGTACTCTAGAATTGGTAGGACTTGGGTTAATAATTGTTTAATTTCCCCTTCGCTAAATCTATTATTTGCTTCGAGACGTTGATTGAGCAAAGCATGATAGGTTATTCCCTCAATATAATCTTGGACTAGCCCTGCTTTTAGCAACATTGACTTGGTTATTGCTTGCTCTATGTCTCTCATCTGTTTGCACCTAATATGTATGAAATTTTTAGCGAGATTAAATTATTGAAGTTAACTCAAGTAGAATAAGCGATCGCTTATATTATTTGATATTTCTTAATCTTAGAGAATTGAAATAATTTAAACATCTAAAAAACGTCCCGAATTGACCTCGAACAAAAGTGATAATCGCATCTCCTACTTTCGTTGATATATTAGGTATATATTCCTAATACTTTAGTCTGCTAACTAAATCATCGATCGCCACCAAAGTGATAAATTTGCTTTCAATAGTGGCAAACAAATTACATTTCGCAGTTAAATATAAGAACATTGCCCCAATGTGATTTTTATGATTTCTTCTTTTAAATTCTTACCCAATCCATTTCGCTTTCTACTCATTACCGAATGGGTAATGCTTGCCAGTTGTGGCTCTTTGGCATTAGTAGAAGCTTGGCGGGGTCATACAATCCCCATAGAACACATTTCGATCTTATTTCTCTTAGGTGTAATGGGTTTGGTTTTACCTAGTGGCAACCAAATTATCAAAATTATCTACACGGCATTTGAAATTGGCTTAATTTTTTACGGGACAAGACTGGGTTATCTGCATATCTTGCCGACATTATATTTAATTGTCGTGATGCGCAGTTGTTTCCTGTTTGAACTTGTAGGACGTTGGATCGTTACGGGGATAGTGTTTATGTTATTTTTAAGCGATCAATACAGATATATTATAAAAACCGTACCAGAAAATCCAGAACAACAAATTAATTTTGGGATGCACATCGTCGCCGAAACCCTAGTGTTTGGCTTAGGGGTCTTTTTTGTATTACAGTTGACTAATAGAATACTATCCGAACGCCAGATGAGGCAAAAATTGGCTCAAGCGAACGAACAGTTACAAGAATATAGTCAAAAAATTGAAGAACTAGCAACGGTACAGGAACGCAATCGTATTGCTCGTGATATTCACGATTCTTTAGGTCATGCTCTTACCAGCTTAAATATTCAGATGCAAACTGCCGTCAAACTATGGGAAAAAGAACCCGCACAGGCTCATTCTTTCCTCACTCAGGCTCAATCATTGGGAAAAAGGGCAATGCAGGAGGTACGTAAATCTATTAGCACTTTGAGGGAAGACGACCAAGAAGAACAACCTTTAGAAGTCAGGATTGAAAGCTTGGTAGATGATTTGCGTAAAGGGACTGGATTATCAATTAGTACAAATATCTGTCGCTGCGATCGCGTTTCGACACCAGTAGCTGAAACAATTTACCGTATTGTCCAAGAAGCTTTAACTAATATTTTTAAGTATGCTGAAGCCACGGAGGTAACAATTGAACTTAAAAGTACTTCTGAAGAATTGAGTTTAAGCGTAAAAGATAATGGCAAAGGTTTCGATCCTCAGCAAAAACGTTCTGGATTTGGATTACGGGGAATGCAAGAGCGCATCAGCTCAGTTAATGGTCAGTTTAAGCTAATTACCTCAGCAAGAAAAGGAAGTCGAACTGGATGTCGAATTGAAGTCAAAATTCCTCATGTTAATGTGTCCCAAAATATTTTGCAAAAAGCCCAATAAATAGCGAGCGCTATACTGTTTTAGCCTTTATATTTTGCACCAGTTTATCTAGATCGCGATCGCACGCTCAGAATCCAAAAGTGTAATTTGAGTTCGGATAAAATAACGCACACTTAATCTGTTTTCTCTCCCTGCCAACTGTAAGCATTTGATTCAGGGAGAATGCTAGGAATCGCCATCGTAGTTAGCATAACCATATTTGCGATCCAAAACAGCAAAACTAGCCACAATAAACTAAGCCAAGGCTGGGAATAGGTTATTAACTGTAACCCCGACCATAATTGCCAAATCCGAAACCCAGTGTAAAGTGTTCCAATAATGACAACCACGCTTTTACAAAGTGTACGGCTAAAACCTCTCTCACTTACTAACTGAATAGCAACAACTAATAAATACCAGCCAAAAAACTGTTGTAGAATTGGCTCATTCCAAAAGATAACCAGTAGAAATACTGGAATAACTACCCCCAAGATCAAAGCGGCATTGACCCAGACTTTCATAAACTGCCATTGAGTATCACTGAAAGCCATTACTGATTTAAATGGTAATTTTCCTTGTTTTACTAACCAACCATAACTCACACTCAAGAGAGTAGCGATCGCACAGAAGCAAAAGATAGTAAACCAATTATTAGGATTCATTTTTTTTAATTATATAATTATCAGGTTTTATACTATTTTTACTTCTATATAACTAGATAACGAACGCAATATAAAGCTCTGTAGAATCTACAGATCCTAAAGCTTAATAAAGCCAGTAAAAAGACTCAGGAAAAATAAGGATATAGGAAGTGTTACTAGTAGGGTTGTAGTAATTGTTTTTACAGATGGAGTCATGTTTTCAGAAGGATTTCTTAACTCAGAAAAAGGGCGTGAAGTCTTATTCATCTTTACTTAGTAGTTAATGTATGGTGTACTTTTTTATCTTTCACCATTTCTTATGATTTAACGTCTCTCTAGAGAAGGATTATGATTTGCCTTGCGATCGGCTAAAGGTTGAAGTTAAGCTCAACGAGGTTTTGAGAGATTTAAACTCTGATCCTGTGCTTCAACCGTCCTTACTGCTGTGATAGCGCGATTGTATAGCTAGCACCAAACTATGTGGCACAAGCCGTTTCTAACATATCAAAACTGCAATAACTATAACTTTATGTAGGTAATATTTACTTAGCCATCAACGAAAGTGATAAAACCTTTCTTACTTTCGTTGATATCCATATCAAGACTTTTTAGAGATGTTTTATTTTTCGCTAATTTATAAGATAAAAAAAGTTTGAAAAGGAAAAGCTCATTAATTAGTTTAATGACTTTACTGAGTAAATAACTAAAGTAAATTCAAATTTTTAGGAGTAAAACAATGACTAAGATCGATAACCAATCTAAATCTCTCTATAACATTGTAGTTGTAGAAGATATTGACCATGAATCTGCTGCTGCTATTTCTGGTGGAGCGTTAAAAGCTACAGATGTGACTTTATACTCCGAATCAGACTCATACGGAGCTCAATTTTCCAGTAATAAAAAAATAGAAGACTTAACTGAGTTTGGTTTTAATGATGCTACTGGATCTATTACTATCCGTAATGATAAAGCATGGAGATTCTATGAAGATGTAAATTTTGGAGGCAAATATATTGACGTAGGGCCAGGTCAAAGTGTTAATGCTGGTGATTTTGGCATGAAAATATCCTCTTTCAAAGCCCTACCATAGTCCGAAGTTGTAAAAGGATCAGCTTAAAACTTTGGTAACAGCTTTAATCACTGCGATTACCGATTTCAATGTTCTCACTTGTAGTAAAATATTCAACCAAGACTCTTCTTTACAAGGGTCTTTTTTTTAACTATATTCGCTGCAATTAATTTATTTAGAAAACTTTAATTTCTACTATGACTTTAGTAATAGAAAAATTGCTGAGTTGAATAACTAAAGTTGTAGAGAGTTTATTTATTTAGTTGAGTTGCATTCGAGACGTTTGTTAGATGTTTTATTTGGCTCTAAATTTTATTATAAAGACAGTTAAAAACAAAGCAAAAGTTGATTAGCCGATTATTAATTATCTCATTAACTTTCGCCTGGTAAATAACTAAAGTAAACCCAAATTATTAGGATAAAAACAATGACTAAGATTAACAATCAGTCCAATCGTCTAGATAACATTAACTTCGTGCAAGATCTTGACAATGAATCTGCTGCCGCCGTTTCTGGGGGGAAAGCAGTACCAGATGTAATCCTCTATTCTAAGAAAAATCGACGAGGAAAATCCTTGCAAGTCAACGATGGAATAGCAGATTTGAGCAAGGACAACTTCGACGATAGCAGTTCATCTGTTGTAGTCAACAGTGGGACTTGGAGGTTGTACACAGAGCCGAATTTTAAGGGCCAATCTATTGATGTTGAATCAGATACTGCTCGCGATCTTCCTGGGAGATTTAACAACTCAATCTCTTCCTTAAAATCTATTTAAGAGATTCAGTCAGTACATTATTACCAAATCACTACTTTTCGGTTAGTCGATCAAGTTATAGTGTTAGCCTCTTACATCCCTTGCCCCCGTGACACATAATACTGGGGGTAGCTGGGAGACTTTGAAGAATCCAGCTTCCCCAAGCTAGAGGGCTTAACCGAGAAGTATTAGGTGGAATTCAAGTTTACACCGATGCCAATTTCCATGGCAAGGTAAGAACTGCTAAAGGTGTTCCTGACTGAAGAGTAAGCGATTTATGAAAGCTCAAAACTGGTAGGAGATCGCGCGCCAGCTTTAGACAAACAAAATAGATCAGAGGATTTTTATGCTCAAACTTTCATCATGGCTAAATATTAGTCTCATTTTCTCCTTGAGTGGTTTAGGGCTATGTGGCATTGCTCGCGCCAACTCTAATAACGATTCTCCAATACCCAAAAAGTTGCAAGTGCCAACTGAACAACAAGTCCTAATGAAGGCCGTAGGTCGAGGAGCACAAATTTATGTTTGCGAGCGGCTGGCAGACAACCAATCACAGTTTAAGTGGACATTAAAGGCTCCTGATGCCAAGCTATTCGATGCCCAGGGCAAAGTTTTAGGAAAGCATTACGATGGCCCGACTTGGGAAGCAAACGATGGCAGTAAAATCACCGCAAGTATAGAAGCTAAAGAAAGCGCCCCAAACGGCTCAATTCCTTGGTATCTTCTCAAGGTAGAATCTTCTCAAGGTGATGGCATGTTGGCAAACGTAAAATGGATTCAGCGTCTGCATACGACTAGTGGCAACCCCCCTACGCAAGATTGCGATCGCGATCGCCAAAATACAGAGATTTCTGTAAATTACACTGCTGATTATTACTTTTACAGTTCCACTGCTGAAGAAAATTAAGCATAATTAAGATTTTTAATTTAATCATCAAAAATTAACATTAACTTATTGGAACATTAGTGCCAAATTAGACTTTTGCCCTTTCTCGGCAAGAGTTTTTTGCATATTTGGTATTTTTATAATTAGCAATTATAACTTTAGTCATAAATAGTTTACTTAGCTGAATAACTAAAGTATTAGAGAGTTTATTTAGTTCGTTTATAAAGGTTAAAGACTTTCGTGAGATGTTTTATTTAGCTCTGAATTTTATTATAAAGACAGTTAAAAACCAAAGTAAAAGTTAATTAACTAACTACTAATTATTTTATTAACTCTTGCTTGGTAGATAACTAAAGTAAACCCAAATTATTAGGAAAAAAAACAATGACTAAGATCAACAATCAATCCAATCGTCTAGATAACATTAAGTTCGTGCAAGATATTGCCCCCGAAAGTGCTGCTAATTATAGTGGTGGAGCAAAGTTTTTCTTTGGTAAAGCTACTAATTCTACAGCTATAGTTTTACACAAGGATTTAGACGGAAAAGGACAGGCAATGGGTATAAATGCGCGTGTGGGTGAGCTAATTAACATTGGTGTGTTCCCAGATGGTTCAGAAACTAGTTTTAACGATTCTGTCTCATCAATCACAACTAGAAAAGGTACATGGCAATTTTTTACTGACGCTGATGGAGAAGGTAATACAGGTGTTGTAGCAGCAGGAGGTATCGCTAATCTTGGTGAAAATAATGATGCAATTACAGGCATTAAGCGCATAAGGTAGAAATAAGAGATTTAGTTAGAGGAAAATAGCTGTTTCTTAAAGGAAGAAGAAAAAAAAGTTAATCTTAGTTCTTTGTTCTTTCTTTTTGAGCAAATTTTGACTTAAAAATAAGGCGATCGCCTTTTAGAAAATCGCGATCGCGCTAGTTTTTACTCATAAATCAAATTAACTTTTTACTTTTATTTAAAAAAATTGGAGGTGCAAAATGGCAATTGAGCGTGTTGGTTATTTAGGCTATAAGCTTTACTGTTTAGGATGGCACAATGCTGTCCACAAGAATCTTAATTTAATCGAACATTTATTATGTAATGCTTTACTTTATTACCGTCGAGGCTTTAAAGAAGGTTGTGCATATATTAAAGCAAATAATCTTGAAGTAATGCTACATTAAAACGCTAATTCAACTGAACTCAATAAAATAGCTATTGCTATGTTAATTAAAGATTGACACACCTTTATTCTTGATAAATTTATTAACCCATGAACCATCCTGACCAATCTGCTTTAAAAGCT
Organism: Pleurocapsa minor HA4230-MV1; assembly: GCA_019359095.1. Classification (NCBI taxonomy): domain Bacteria; kingdom Bacillati; phylum Cyanobacteriota; class Cyanophyceae; order Pleurocapsales; family Pleurocapsaceae; genus Pleurocapsa; species Pleurocapsa minor. Next base: position 59,169 of record JAHHHZ010000031.1, read on the forward strand.
CGAAATAGATTACTCGCTATGCTTGTATTGCTCTGCATTTTAGATATTACCTTAGTGACTATTGCGCGGGATTTGTGGGCTATTGGGCGGATCTTACCAACGATTGTGGTGATGTACTTTGTTATGCAGGGACAAAAATGGGCAAAATGGGTGCTGATGAGTATTTGCAGTTTGCTGGTGGTTATTTTAATCACAATGGTTCTAGCACTAGGTTCAAAACTCTCCACTGTTCTGATTGTGGGAAGTTTAATCATGGCTATTCTTAGCGCCATTATTGCGGTCTATCTGGTAAGTAGCAAAGATTTAAATCGTTATTTTGTCTTAAAAAGGCAAGCTTCTGTGCAATAGCCTTAATCTCGAAAATTTATCTCAACCAAAGTGGCCTCTAATTCAGCAACTCCCGATCATTATTGACTTTTATAACTTTAGTCATAGAGAAATAAACCTAGTTCAGCTACTAAAGTTACAAAGGACTTACCCATAAAGTGTAGGTACGATTCGAGACGTTTTTCAGACGTTTTTTTTTGGGTTAATTTCTACGATACAGATAACTCAAAAAACCAGATTTTAAATTCCTACTGAAAAATGAAATACCCAATTGTATTACAACACAGTGAAGAAGATTGCGGGGCTGCTTGTCTGGCTACCGTTGCTAAACATTACGGACGCACCTTTGCCATTAGTCGAGTACGTGAAGCAGTTGGTACGGGTGCTAGAGGGACTACTTTATTAGGTTTAAATCGAGGTGCAGAGACTTTCGGCTTTAATGTGCGTCAAGTTAAAGCAACTACAGAGATTATCGATCGCATCTCAGAAATTCCTCTACCAGCTATTATTCACTGGAAAGGCTACCATTGGATCGTTTTATACGGTAAAAAAGGGAAAAAATACGTTGTTGCTGACCCTGGCGTGGGTATTCGTTATCTAACTCGTCGTGAGTTGACTGTCGGTTGGGGCAACGGAGTCATGTTGTTACTTTCTCCCGATGATAGTCGTTTCTATGAACAGGAAGAAGATGATAAAGGAAGTTTTGGCGGTTTTGGACGCTATCTCAAACGAGTATTACCCTACCGTTGGATTTTATTTCAGGCGATCGCCATTAATTTTGCGGTAGGATTGCTGTCTCTAGCTTCACCGATCATGATGCAATTGCTGACAGATGATGTTTTAGTCAGAGGCGATACCCAATTACTCGCTACAGTGGCGATCGCCGTGATTGTAATGAACGTATTTAGAACTGTGGTTGGTTTAGTGCAGTCGCACCTAATTGGTCATTTTGGACAGAAGTTGCAATTGGGACTAATTTATGAGTACGGACGCAAATTACTCCATTTACCCCTGTCTTATTTTGAAGGTAGACGCAGTGGCGAAGTAGTTAGTCGGATTTCTGATGTCGGGGCAATTAATGATCTGGTGTCGCAAATCGTGCTTGGTTTACCCAGTCAATTCTTTATTGCGGTGGTTTCTCTAGCCATGATGTTGTTTTATAGTTGGCAACTCAGCGTCGCTTCAATTGTGGCTTTTATTATTGTTACTCTGGTCAACTTAGTCTTTCTACCTGCCCTGCGTCAAAAGACTCGCAGTCAAATTGTTTTAGGTACAGAAAATCAAGGCTTTTTAGTGGAAACCTTTCGCGGGGTACAGGTACTCAAAACCACTCAAGCTACACCCCAAGCTTGGCAAGAATATCAAGGTAATTATGGTCGCTTGGCTAATCTGGGCTGGAGTACCATGAAACTGGGTCTTTACAGTGGTAGCATCACCAGCGTCTTGTCTAGCTTCACCTCCGTCAGCTTGTTGTGGTTGGGCAGCTATCTCGTAATTAAAGGGGATTTAAGTATTGGTCAATTGCTGGCATATAACGGCATGAGTGGTAATTTTCTGGGATTTTTAGGCAGTGCCATCGGACTAGCTGACGAATTTATTACCGCACAAGTAGTCATTCAACGCCTGACAGAAGTAATTGAAGCTACTCCCGAAGATGAAAATGACTTTAAAAAACCTTGGGCAGAACTTCCTGGGAACACCGATATTGTCTGTCAGAACTTAAATTTTCATCATGCTGGCAGAGTCGATTTATTAAAAGATTTTTCCTTAACTATTCCTAGTGGTAAAGTTGTCGCTTTAATTGGTCAATCTGGTTGTGGTAAAAGTACCCTCGCGAAATTGATTGCAGGTTTATATTCAGTACAATCTGGTAATCTCCGCTACGGTATTTATAATCAACAAGACTTGTCTTTAGAATGTCTGCGTCAACAGGTAGTACTTTTACCCCAAGAAGCCCACTTTTGGAGTCGTTCAATTATTGATAACTTTCGTTTCAGTTATCCCGATGTCACCTTTGAACAAATAGTCAAAGCTTGCCAAATCGCTGGTGCTGATGAATTTATTAGCGAATTACCCGATAAATATCAAACAGTACTAGGAGAATTCGGCGCCAACCTTTCTGGTGGTCAAAAACAACGACTGGCGATCGCTAGATCCATAGTTACCGATCCACCAGTCCTAATTTTAGATGAATCTACTGGCGCACTCGATCCAGTCAGTGAAGCACGAGTATTAAAACAATTATTTGCTCATCGACAAGGCAAAACCACTATTCTAATTAGTCATCGCCCCAGAGTAATCGTCCGTGCTGATTGGGTGGTGATGCTAGAGAAAGGAGAACTAAAAGTTCAAGGTACTCCCGAACAATTACGCTCTATGGGGGGCGATCATTTAGATTTCCTCGACGACTATATCCCTACAGACAAACCCCTGGTGGCATTATCCAGCAATAGTCATCTAAACGGACATTCTCTCTCTCTCCACTAACTTTCTACAACTAATTTATTACCCATTACTCGTTACTCGTTACTCGTTACTCGTTACTCATTACCCACTACCCACTACCTATTCCCGCCATGCTTACTAATCCTCCCAACCTCCCCTCTGTTCGAGAAGACGAATTTCTACCTCCAATTAGTGGTTGGACTACCTTTGGTGGACTGTTTATCGTCGCTATCGTTGCCTTAGCATTTCCCATTGCTTCTGTGGCTAAATACAAAGAAACTGTCAAAGTACAAGCCCTAATTCGTCCTGAAGGTGAATTACGTCTAGTTCAAGCTGCTACAGAAGGTCAAGTGATGAGTATTGCCGTCAAAGGTAATCAAATTGTTCAACGAGGAGATGTCATTGCAACCATCAACGACTCTCGTTTGCAAACTCAAAAAAGCCAATTACAAGACAGCATTCAACAATCACGATTACAGCAGGTACAAATTAACGCCCAAACTAATGCTCTTAATAGCCAAATTTTAGCCGAAACTGACCGTATCAAGGGAAATGTGGCGGGCGCGATCGCCGAACACCAGCGCATTCAACGGGAATATCAGGATAAACAAATTACGACCAAAACGGCAGTTCAAGAAACCGAATCAAGCCTCAAAGCAGCAGAAGCAGCTTTAAATGCAGCGCAAGCTAAATTAAATCGTTATCGCAGTGCAGCCAAACAAGGAGCAATTTCTCACGATCAATTAGAGGAAGTAAAATTAGCCTTTCAGCAACAACAACAAGCAGTGGAAGCAGCCAAAGCTAAATTAGCAGGGGCGCAAACTGCCATAAATCCTAGTAATGCGGAAATTGCGATCGCCACTTCTCGCATTACCGAAGCTGAAGCTACAGGGAAAACTAGTCTGGCTACTTTAGCGAAAGAAAAAGAAGCTCTGATTCAACAGCAAATTGAAATCAATAAGCAGTTAGACAAAGACACCCGCGATTTGCAACAAGTCAATACCGATCTTCAGCAAACTATCATCACTGCTACCACCGACGGTATTGTTTCTAAGCTTAATCTGCGTAATCCTGGTCAAACGGTACGTCCAGGGGAAGAAATTGCCCAAATCGCTCCTAGTAATAGCAAACTAACGATCAAAGCTTCAGTTCCTGCCAAAGAAATAGGTAAACTAAAAAAAGGTCAAACAGCCCAAATGCGAGTATCCGCTTGTCCTTATTCCGATTACGGTACTCTTAAAGGAACAGTTACAGCGATCGCTCCTGATGCAGCTTTTCCTCAACCTGATAATTCTCATACCTCTTCTACCGCTAATACTCCTAGTCAACAAACGGGTGCAGCTTTTTATGAGGTGGCAATTGAGCCTAATAATCGTTCTTTAGGCAAGGGGAATAATCAATGTGCGATTCAATTGGGTATGGAAGGGCAAACCGATATTGTTACCAGAGAAGAAACCGTCATGAAATTTTTGCTGAGAAAAGCTAGATTAACTACCAATTTGTAAATTCTTTCATTATCAATAAAAACTTAAGTTGCTATAAGTGTAATAGTAAAATGAACGAACATTGTGTAATTCCTGTAATTAAAACCCCCAAGGATTATCAAGCTTATCGAATTAGTCCTCAAGATAGTAATCGTCTGGCGCTCATTTTCGACCCTAGTAATGCACATAATTCATTAACTGTGTGCGTAGAGATTTTTGATGTCGGTGGTGCGACTCCTCCTAACCGTCATAATTTTGCTGTAGAAATGTTTTTTATTCTCAAGGGTGAAGGCATGGCAATATGCGATGGTAAAGAAATACCTCTGCACAGTGGCGATAGTGTATTAATTCCCAAAACAGGGACTCACTTGATTAAAAATACGGGTTCAGAACGTTTGTATGCTTTGTGTATCATGGTTCCTGATGAGAATTTTTCGGCGTTGATTCGTAACGGAATAAGTGCAACGTTAGACGAACAGGATTTAAACATATTAACTCGTATTGATTAGACTCTTTCAGTAGGAATAAATCAGTATTGCTGTCTACCCAATCAAGAAATATCAATGTTTAATGATGGATGGTAAATACTTTCAACTCAGATTAAATTATGTCCGCAGGGTCATTCAAACAAGATGGTTTAAACTGGCGCATCAATTTAATTAAGCAAAGGTTTGGTGAATGGATGGAATATCAAACCTCTCAGTTAAATCCTGATTGGGACTTCGCCTCTTTTCAAAAGACGCTGCTATGGCAAATTATCAAATTTTGCCTGTGGTCAACGATCGCCATCTTGCTGGTTTGGATCGCGTGGCAACTGTGGTTACTTTTACGTCTCTACTGGAAACGTTGGCAAAGAACAAGCGATCGCCATGCTAATTTCACCTCTCCTACCCAAACAACTCAACTATCAGCAGCCGATTGGGTAGAGCGATCGCAATCTGCCAGAGTAGACGGTAACTATCATCTGGCAATTATTTGTCTCTATCAGGCAATGTTAAAGCTGTTGGATGAACGAGGGATAATTCCGACTCAGCTAAGTCTCACGGATCAAGAATATCGGCGATCGCTCTTGAAAATTGCCGTTACTTCTTTAAACTCCTACGAACTATTATTATCAATTCACCAAAGACTGTGTTTCAGTCAAGCTGAGGCAGATCGAGCCTTATTTGAAGAGTGCCAGCAAGCTTATCAACAGATCGAAGTTAAACATTAATATTTTACAACTTGCTCAATAATGCCAAATTTTCGTCAACGCAAATGGTTATGGATGGGAATTGCGATCGCGGTAATAATTATTTTAACTCTGGTTGCTGCACCTAATAGTGGTCGGAATGATAGTGGTTCAACTTATGGCAAAAGTCCTGATGGTTATGGCGCTTGGTATGAATACATGTCCAAAAAAGAAATTCCGCTTAAGCGTTGGCGTAAACCTTTTGCGCAGTTCATTGAAGCTGATGTACAAGATGCCACCTATCTTAAGATTCTGAGTCAAAGTGATTATTTACTGAGTTTAGAAGGCATATCTTCAACTGAATCAAACTGGATCGGCCAAGGAAATACTCTAGTCATCATCGGCAAGTCTGAACCAGCTACGGCTGCACCCTTCAACAGTTCAATTCCCTATCGCCAACAGACTCTATCTAACGATCAAATCAAAATAGCCACTACTCGTCGTTTTCGAGGGGGACAACAAAGTATTCTCCAGGATCGTTACGGTGCAATAGTCTGGCAAGAACAAATTGGCAAGGGAAAAATCATTTACTGTACGACTCCCTATTTAGCTGCTAACGCCTATCAAGACAATCTCGACAACTATCAATTTCTGGCAGACTTAGTAAGCGATCGTCAAAGCATTTGGGTAGATGAATACATTCATGGTTACAAAGACAAAGAAAGCATTGCTAAAGAACAACAAGCCGATCTTCTCAGTTACTTAGCTAAAACCCCTTGGTTCTTCTTTTTGATTCAAACAATCCTCATTGCCATAGTTGCTGCCTTTGCTGCCTTTCGTCGCTTTGGTCTACCAATTAAGCCCAGAACGGCGATCGCCGATAATAGTACCGCCTATATTGATGCTTTAGCAGGAGTCTTAGAGAAAGCCAATAGTACAGATTTTGTCGTAGAAGCGATCGCCAAAGATGAACAGCGCAAGCTGCAACAAGCTTTAGGGTTGGGTAAATCTTTGGTTGACGAGCAAACCTTAATTACAGCCTATAAACAGCAGCGAGGAGACACAGTTGTAGATTTAAGTCAATTATTACGGGTTAGTAATGCGGGAAAGAAAATTAGTGATGCTCAATTAATTACCTGGATTCAAAAGTGGCAGAAATTAAATCAAAGTAGTTAAGCGATCGTTTTTTGTCTCGCGCAAAGACGTTTATCCCGCTTAGTTTGGGGCAAAGACGCAAAGGTACAAAGAAGTTTTTTTAGTGAAGGCAATTATAAGTAAGTTTATTGAATTATGGGAATAATAGATATTAAGTTAATTCATATTTATCAGTATTCAATTGAATTTACAAAATATCCAGATCCAAGATCATTATAAAAGCGATCGCAATAATTTAATTATTTTGTATTTTGTAAGATAAGAGGTTGAGGAATCTCGTCACCATCTTCTTCTAACATTAATAAATGTACCCTACTTGCTTCTTTGATTTGCGCGATCGCTTTTTCTTGGGTTTCTTCATGTGCCATAATTCCTAATTCTAAGCACTCAGCGATATATGCTTCATCTTCTGGTGAATAGCTAACTACATAGGAGTAATGTTTAATATATTCGTTGATTTTATTCATTATTTTTATTTTATTGTATCTCTTTTAGTTTAATTAATGCTTCTTTAACTTGCTTAACTTGATATGGTTTTGCTTTCCCACCTTTTCCTTGCTGAAGATTGATTCTTGGTTTTCCTTGCCAGGGAGTTTTAAACGGATAGTGACTTGTTCCTCTATTTCTTGGTTTGCCAAAAAACTTTTCGGTTATAGTTAATAAACGGGTGAATCTAATGTTAGTTTCGCTTTTCAGTTCTACCAGGGCTTCATCAATATCCATCTAATTGGAATGCTAAAATTCACGTAGTGTTGTCAATAAATTATATATTTTTAAGTATTTTATTTAGTTGAGTTTACCAAATATAGATATTAAAGATCATTATCGTAGTGATCGCAATAATTTAATTGAAGATTTTTATATTCCTTGTCTATCGAAAACTATTTCCTATAGTCGAGCAGTGGGATATTTTTCTAGTACTTCTATTGTAGCTATTTCTCAAGGGCTAGCTGCTTTAATTGAAGCTGGTGGTAAAATGCGTTTGGTAGCATCTCCTTATCTTTCTCGTGAAGATATCCAAGCCATAGATAAGGGCTTAAAACAGAGAGAAGAAGTTGTTAGTTCAGCCATTATTAAAGAATTTGAAATCGTCTCACGAGATAGACTAGCTTGTTTATCTTGGTTGCTAAGTCAGAAAATATTAGAGATTAAATTAGCAGTAGCTAATAATTTTGATGCTCCTGGTCTTTATCATGAAAAGATTGGAATTTTAGCAGATAATAATGATAATAAAATAGCATTTACAGGTTCAATTAATGAGACAAAATCGGGCCTGATTGACAATTTTGAAAATATTGAAGTTTTTTGTTCTTGGCGAGGAGAAGAGGCAAAAAGAGTTAACCGAATTGATGAAAATTTTGCAAAACTATGGTCTAATAAAACTTACAATGCAGAAATTATTAGTTTCCCCGAAGCAGCAGCCCGTAAGTTATTAGAATATCGTCCTGATATAAAACCAACAGTATCAGTCAAGCAAAAGGCAACATTAGTAGCAGAAAATAAAAGCAATTATCATACTGAAGAAGAAAGAAAATCGCTTCACGGTTTAAATATTACTTTACGATCTTATCAAGAAATAGCTTTAGTTAATTTTCAGTCTGCTAATTATCAAGGAATTTTAGCAATGGCAACAGGGGCGGGTAAAACTATTACCGCCTTGGCTTGTGCTAGTAGCATACAAGATTTAGATTTAATTATTATCGTTGTGCCGATTAAAGATTTGGTCAAGCAATGGATGGATGAGTTAGATAAACTGACTGATTTTTACTTTCCCATTGCAGCAGTAGGAAAATCTGAGATCTGGAGAAATACGCTATACAGGAAGTTGCGCTTAATTCATGGAAACGTACAAACGGTTAAAAGGCTGCCTACTGTTTTGGTAGGTACGTATAGCGGTTTATCTAAAACCACAGTTGCTGAACTTATTGAAGATGCTGGCGGTTTACCTCAAAAATCTTTAATTATTGCTGATGAAGTTCACACCGCAGGGGCAGAACAGTACCGCAGAATCTTAAGGGATGACTTTACCTACCGTTTGGGTTTATCCGCTACTCCCATACGTCCTCATGATGAAGAGGGAACAAATTTTGTTTTGAATTATTTTGGCAATGTTGTTTACGAGTTAGATTTAAAACGGGCTATTAAGCTAGATATTCTCTGCCAATATGAATATTATGTTTATGTTGTCACCCTAACTGATGCCGAAAACGAGGAATATCAAAACCTGACCAAAAAAATTACCAAATTACTTAGAAGCGGTAATGATCAAGTAAGGGTATCAATTAATCGCTTGACTATCGAGCGATCGCGTATTATTAAATCTGCCAATGATAAAATTAATATTCTTGATCTCATTATCCAAGATCACCCTTTAAATAAAGGCATGATCTATTGTGCCAATATCGATCAAGCAGATATGGTCTGTTATCGATTATCGCAACAAGGAATGATAGTCTCTCGCTTTACTTCCAAAGAAGATAAGCAACGCCCTCAAATATTACACGAATTTAGTCAAGGTCGTCTTGATGCGTTAGTAGCCGTTAAATGTCTTGATGAAGGTATAAACATACCTGCTGCCCAAGAAGCCATAATATTAGCTAGCGACACATCAGAACGTCAGTTTATTCAACGTAGAGGCAGAATTTTACGGAAAGCTGAAAGAAAAGAAAGGGCAACTTTGATTGATATACTTGTTGTACCACCTATAGGAGACGAACGAGTAAAATTAATTACATCTGAAGTAAAGAGAATTAAACATTTTGCCAAAACTGCTAGCAATAGAGCCTCAGTTATTACTAAGCTAGGAGATGAATTATCTCATTATGGTATTACTTATTCCGATTTAATTTAACTAGTTAAATAACTTTATGGAAGAAAAAATCAAGGAACTTGCTAAAAAATATAATATACCTGCTTTTTTATTGAAAGAAGTAATTCAGATGGAAAAAGACAAAGTAGTATTAAAAAATCGTCAGTTAGTTCCAAAAATAGCTCAACTAATTGAAAAATATTCAGAAGCATCAAATTGAACGAGGATTTGAATAAGTGACGCTACAAATAAAGAAAATCCATCTACAAAACTGGAGATGCTATGAAAATCAAATCATTGAGTTTGATTTAGATACAGATAAAAATATTTGGGTTATTTGGGGATTAAATGGCTATGGAAAAACTTCTATTTTAGAAGCTGTTTTATGGTGTCTTTACGGTAACGAAATAGTTTCGCCGAAGAGGTTAATCAAAGCCAAAGTAGATTCAGTGGAACAATCTTCAGAAAAACAAGGCTATTTTTATTTTCCTAATGTCAAAGTTAACTCTGAATTAGAATTATCGGTCAGTTTAACATTACAAAAAGAAGATCATAGTTATGTGATCGGTCGAGTGGCTAAAAGGACAAAGCGAGGACAAACTTTCTTTGCTGAAGTCTCAGAAGCTTCATTCAATTTAAACGGTAAGCTTAAAGCAGATTCAAGAGAACACATAGATTCACTATTACCTCGTTCATGTAGAGAATTCTTTTTCTTCGATGGTGAAAAAATAAAAGAGTATTCTAACATTACTCAAACGGCAGAAACTCGCAAAGCCATAGAAAGCATTTTAGGAATTCCTGAAATTATCAATCTGAAAACAGACGCTAAAAATGTTGTCAAACAGTTTGAACAAAAAATTAATCAGGCAAATTCTAGCAACAAAAAGTTACAAAATATTAATACTGAGTTATTCCAACTAACACATGAGATTGCTGCGAAAAGAGATCGACTACAAACAGAAATTGAAGAATACAACCAAGGACAGAAAATACTTGAAGATATAAATGAAAGGGCTAGTCAGATAAAAGAACTCCGAGATAAATTAAAGAAAATACAAGAATTTAAGATAAAACAACAAAGATTAAACGAACAGGTTGAAAAAACTGCTCAAGATATAGCTAAAATTTTAGAAAATGCTTCCATCCCCATGATGCGGAAATTTGTCAAGGAAATGGCAGATGATTTACAAACTAAAACTTTGACTAATACTAGAATCTCTATATCAGTTAACCAATTAAAAGAGTTGCTTCAAGCAGATATCTGTGTCTGTGGCAACTGTATTGACGAACAAGAATATAATTTTATCTCTCAACAATTAAAAAATATTAAAGAGGCAGGAATCATAACAGAAGAAAATTCTCGTATTGAGAGTTTGCGTATTGATTTGAATAGAATTTCTAAGTATCAAGTTCCAAACTTAGATCAACTGCTATTAAAACGCGATAGCCTTGAAGATGATATTGAAGAAACCAAACAAGTAATAGAAAATCTTAAGAAAGATACTAAAGGAGTATCTGAGACAGAAGCTGATGAAATTTGGCGAAAAGTTGGTCAGCAAGAAGAATATCAAAAGGAAACAGAACGAAAAATTGAACGATTGCGTAATGAAATGGAATCCTTGGAAAAGAAGCAGGATGAACTAAAAAGGCAAAAAGGAGAATTGTTAAATAGCGATCGCGAAATGTCGATGCTAAACAAACAATCTCAACTAGCCCAAGGACTCTACAATGCAGCAGATGAGTTAATCGATTGGTATACAGAAAACTGCCAACAAACTATAGAGAATCAGGCTTCACACTTTCATAAAATGGTTACAAATAAGCCAGATGAGTATGAAGGTATAGTTCTTAAAAATGGCTACAATCTACGGCTTAAACAAATCAATGGCGATATTGTTAATCCTCAATCTCTTAGCGAAGGAGAAAAACAGGCATTAGTTTTTCCTTTTATCGCAGGTCTTAATTTAGCATCTGGTAAAGCTGCCCCTTTAATGATTGATACTCCTTTTGGTAAACTTGACGGGATTCATCAAGAAAACATAGTCAAGTCTCTGCCTCAGATACCCTCTCAAGTGATACTGTTAGCAACAGATAGAGATTTACCTGAAAATATTTTAAACTTGTTGCGACCTAATATCGTACAGATTCACAAAATCAAGCGGTTAGGAGGTACAAAAGATGGTTCTGTTATTGAGGTTGAAGAATGGAACGTATAGAAATAACTCAAAAATTTGTGGCTACATCCGAAGCTAAAGGTTATTTGGATTATCTCAAGAAAAAACAGATATTTAAACGGGCAATTGATGCTTATGCTTTTGCTGCTACTTATGCCATGAAGCAAAATGCAGATATTTCTCAACCTCTAACAAATAGATCTAATAGTTTGGCAGAAGTATTTCGCCTTGATGAGGATGTTCGCTTAGCTTTAGAAGCAGGAGTTCATATCGTTCGTAAACGAAACAATCAATTAGAACCGAAAGATAGTTCTGAAGTATTGGAAATAGTGACGAAATACGCTGAAGCAGGTATTCAATTACTACAAAAAAAGTGGCAGGATAAAACTTCGACATCTCAAATTCAACGAGATATTTGGCAAATGATTAACGAGTAGTCTGGATTTCAATAAATCTAAATCATGAAAACAAAATCAAAGATAGAACAGCCAGAATTAACTGAACGTACCGTTAAAGATTTAGTAGACGATGTAGATAACTTAACTAAAGAAATCCAAGAACTATATCTTCAAGACGAAGTACCATTTGTAATCGGTTGGAGTGGAGGCAAAGATAGTAGTTGTGTACTGCAATTAATCTGGAATGCGATCGCAAACTTGCCAGTAGAAAAACGAACTAAAACAATTCATGTTATTACTAACGACACTTTAGTTGAAAATCCGATAGTTACTGCTTGGGTAGATAGATGTGTTAAACAGATGGAAGTTGCTGCCCAAAAACAGCAGATGCCAATTCAACCCCACATAACTTTTCCAGAAGTAAAAGATAGATTTTGGGTTTGCTTGATGGGGAAAGGATATCCATCCCCTAGAAATAGGTTTAGGTGGTGTACCGAAAGACTAAAAATTAAACCTGCCGACTCATTTATTCGTGAAATTATTAGAGACAGCGGTGAAGTCATTCTAGTTTTAGGAACTCGTAAAGCAGAAAGTACTAAACGGGCGAAAAACATGGAAAAACATAGGCAATGGCGAGTACGCGATCGCCTTAATACTAATCCTAGTCGTCCTAATTCTTTAATATATCTTCCTATTGAAGACTGGACTACCAATGAAGTTTGGATGTACCTAATGCAGTGGGATAATCCTTGGGGAGGAAATAATCAAGATTTATTTGCTATGTATCGTGGGGCAACTGCTGATAATGAATGTCCTTTAGTAGTTGATACATCTACTCCTAGCTGTGGAGACTCTCGATTCGGTTGTTGGGTTTGCACAATTGTTAATAAAGATAAATCAATGGAGGCAATGATTCAAAATGATGAAGAGAAAGAATGGTTACAGCCTTTGTTAGATATCCGTAATGATTTGGAAGTAAAAAACGATCGCAATCGGCGAGATTTTCGTCGTCTTCACGGTAACGTACAGTTGTTTGAACGTAACAAAGATGGAGAAACTTCCATTGAACCCATCCCTGGGCCTTATACTAAGAAATGGCGAGAAACTTGGTTAAGGCGAGTATTGTCGGCGCAAGTTGAAGTTAGGCAAAATGCACCAGAAGAGTTTAAAGATATTAATTTAATTACTCCTGAAGAGTTGAGCGAGATTAGAAGAATTTGGTTGGAAGAAAAACACGAGTTTGATGATAGTTTACCCCGCATATATCAAGAAGTAACGGGAGAAGTATTTAAAGATATTAGAATTGGTGCGGATGAGAAGTTATTAGGCAATGATGAGTGGGAAACTTTGGCAGAAATATGTGATGATGAAATGCAGTTAGAATTGATGTCGAAACTGTTAGATACTGAGCGACAATTTTATACTAAAAACCGTCGTTTAGGTATTTATGATAGTTTGGCTAAATGTTTTGATACTAGTTCAAGAAGTAAGGAAGAAGCGATCGCAACTGCACATCAACAATATGATTTAAAAACTGCTGCCGAGCAAGGTAATATTGTAGCAGTAAAAGAGCAAGTGGAACAGTTGAATCAGCCAAATGACGATCTAGAAGGGGATAAGGCTGGATGGGCGAAGATGAAGTTTGCGCCTAAATCTTGATAGTTAATTGCTCGTTTAGATAAAACAACAAATGATTTTTACCGAGTTAGTTATTGAGAATTTTGGTGCATATGCAGGTAAGCATATTATTAACTTGCGTCCAGAAGCGGACGGGCGCGGTCTTGGGGGTTCCCCCCATAAGCGACCCGTTCAAGAAAATGAAGGTGTTATTCAGCCGATTATTTTATTAGGGGGAATGAATGGTGGGGGAAAAACCACCCTCATGGATGCAATTCGTTTGGCTTTATATGGACAAAGAGCAAGATGTTCAACCAGGGGTAATTTAGGCTATGGAGATTTTTTAACTCAGTCGGTAAATAGTCAAGCAAAGCAAGTAGATTTGACTCAAATACAGTTGTCTTTTGAACATATTTTTGAAGGACATTGGCAACAGTTTAAAATTATTCGTGCTTGGCAAAAAAATCCGCAAGATGGTAAAGATAGTCTGAGTATTGAAAGGGAATTACGGTTTGATAGTAATTTAGAACAGCATTGGGATGAATATGTCGAGAATATTCTCCCGTTGGGTATTTCTAATTTGTTTTTATTTGATGGTGAACAGGTTAAAGAGTTAGCTGAATTAGATACTCCCCCCGCTGCGGTAGTGGAGGCGATTAATAATTTGTTGGGTTTAGAGTTAGCGGAAAAGTTGTCTTTAGATCTTGAAGTATTGGTTAATCGTAAACGGAAAGCACTAGCCAATAAAACTCAGTTGTTAACAATAGAAGAAACTGAAGCTAAGTTAGCAGCTAAACAAGTAGAAAAAACTCAGATAAATCATAAATTAACTGAACTACAGCATCAATTAGAGCAAGCTAATAAAAAACGCGATCGCGCTCGGCATAAGTTTAATCAGCAAGGGGGGAAAATTGCTAGCAAACGAGAACAAGTTGAAGCTAAACTCAAAGATTTTAATTCTCATTTGGAAGCTAAGAGACAAGAGTTAATTACCCTAGCCAGTGGCTGTTTACCTTTAAAATTAATAACACCTTTATTATCCGCAGCAGCTAATCAAGGAAAAGAAGAGTTAAAAATACAGCAGTTTAAACAGGCTCAAGGTATCTTGGCAGCTAGAGATCGTAAGTTACTAGAATATTTAACTAGTATTAGTTTGCCCGATGAATCTATTAGTAAGGTTGAGTTTTTTATTACGCAAGAAAATAATCAGATTGCTAACTCAATCGAAAACGAAGCAGCTAGCTTTTTACATTTAACAGAACTAGAATTACAACAGCTAATTAGCAACACTCAAGATATCTTACCTTTACAAACTAAATCTGCTGAAGATGTTATTCTGCAAATAAAGCAATTAGAAGCAGAAAGAGAACGTACTGAAAGTCAACTAGCGATCGCTGCTTCTCCAGAAGACTATCAACAGTTACTGCAAGCCGTGGAAAATACTCAGCAAAAGGTGAGTAACTGTAAAGCTTTATATCAAATTGAGCAAGAGAAATCGATACAATTAGATAGAGAAATCGAACGTCTTCAACAAGAACTAAATCGCAAATTAAAAAACTATAGTGAAGAAGCGATTGATAATATTAATGATGAACATATTATTAAAACCTCGGCTAAAGTTCAAACAACTTTGAAACTATTTAAAGAAAAATTAACACTAAAAAAACTCAATAAATTAGAAACTGAAGTTAAAGATTGTTTCCTTTATTTACTACACAAATCAAACCTAATTAATCGCGTTACTATTGATAGCGATCGCTTTAAATTAGAACTATACGATCATCAAGGTCAACTCTTTCCCAAACAACGTCTATCCGCAGGAGAAAAACAACTACTGGCGATCGCCTTTCTCTGGGGACTTGCTAGAGTATCAGGACGTAATTTACCCATTGCGATCGATACTCCTTTAGGTAGATTAGATTCATCCCATCGCCATAATTTAGTTGAGCGCTATTTCCCTACCGCATCCCATCAAGTAATTCTACTTTCAACCGATACAGAAATAGGTGAAAAGGAAGTCAAGCTATTAAGAGAACAAGATGCGATCGCTCAAGAATATCTACTTAAATATAATCCAGAAAAACGTCAAACTACCGTAGAGAAGGGATATTTTTGGTAATACCATTTCTCCTTAAAGTTGCACTTAATATTTTGATTGTAAATCTCGCGCCAAGACGCAGAGACGCAAAGAATTAAATTTCAGTTAGTGCATTTTCATAGAGAGTTGGTATAAGTAAGAAAAGTCCTTTTTTTATAACTTATAGCCTTACGTAAAAACGTTAGGATCTTTTTAAAATATTACTTTCTACTCCCTATTTCCTATTTCCTATTTCCTACCTTCGAGCCGATCACCCTAATTGTCCTAATTTACTTTGTACGACCATATAACATCCATTGAAGATTATTAGGCTGAGTAACAAATCCTAGTTGGTGATAAAAGTCCGTAACATGAGGACTAGCAAAAAGAGTAATATCTACAATCTGTGCTGCCTGAAGTTGTTTAGTTAAAGTTTTAACCAGAGTTTTACCCACTCCTCTAGCTTGAAAATCTGGATGTACTACGATGTCGAGTAAGGTTGCCTGATAAACCCCATCAGAAACGGCTCTAGCAAAGCCAATTAGCTGCTGTTGTTCTCGCTCGACGTGCCAAGCTGCAATATACCTAAAACTAGCCTGTATAGCTTTTTCCAGCTTTCTTAAAGTACGACTTGACCAACCCACAGCCTTACATAAATCATTTAATTGGTCAGGAGGAATTGCTCCATTACTTTGAACTAAAATACGTCCTAGTATTGGTTTAAGCTGATTTGGCAGAGGATTTATGGCTGGCTGGGTTAACAGTGCGCTACGGACATCTCGCGCTGTGGAACAAACCTTTAAAGGCTTGTCCCGATCCATATTCTGCTGAAGCTGCTGCTGATTAACTGCGATCGCCTCTTCTAACTTACTCTGCTGTTTTAATAATTGAGATAAAGATTGTAAAACATCAATATTAGTCGGTTGAATTTCTAGGATCAGATAGTGAACTACGATCGCGCCGTAAGTCTGATGCTGCTGAACCAAATTATTAGCAAGCTCGATTAATCTTTGGGGTTGGTTATGCAGTAGCTCAAAAATAGAATTTTGCGGTGGAGTCTGAATTAACTGACGATAATCTTTAATCGTTTGAGCTAAGTCTCCCTGCTTAAAGGCAGTCCCCAATTTTTGATAAGAAAGTTGATGTTCGGGTTGTAGATAGATCCCCTGAAGATAACTAGCGATCGCCCGATCCCACTGCTGTAACCTACTCAAAACATCTCCCAAATTGTGCCAAGACCAAAAAAACTGCGGGTCAAGTTTTACCGCCTCACTATAAGCCTGTGCTGCTTTCTGCCACTGCTGTAACCTACTCAAAACATCTCCCAAATTGTGCCAAGACCAAAAAAACTGCGGGTCAAGCTTTACCGCCTCACTATAAGCCTGTGCTGCTTTCTGCCACTGCTGTAGCTTACTTAAGACATCTCCTAAATGATGATGTGACCAGAAAAAATCAGGTCTAAGTTCAATTGTCTGTTGCAAAGCGATCGCTGCTGCTTGCCATTGTTCTTGTTGGCGGTAGGTGTTGGCTAAATCGTAAATCTCAGACCAATCCTGGATGGCAATCTCTTTTAGTTTTATTGTCATTTTGAGCCAGATTTGAAAATATTGAAAAAATATTGAAACTTAAGTTCTCCAAATATTAAACGAGAAAAATCGCGCTCGCCAATCAATTCCTTAACGCACTTTAAGTAAATTTTTCGCTAAATAAGCCAAAAACAGGAACTTATTGTCCTTAAATCAACTCCATGTAGGTAGCAGTATTTTGATATTAGTAATTATTATTGATGATGTTAAACGTTGATTTCACTTTACCTAAATTAAACCAACTATGTGTTCGTCTGATCGGCAGCAGTATATTGGCATCTCTCGGCATTATGCTGGGTATGACTCCTCAAATATCACTAAGATCTTCTGATTTAGATCCTCTAATTAGCGTTTCCTTCTCTGACAATGCCTATGGACAACAATTCACTTCCACAGAAACCGAAAGCTATGCAAGAGCGGGTTACGAAGTAGAGCTACTCAGGAGGGAAGTCTACCAAGAAATTAAAAACTTGCTCGACGAAACCCCACCAAATATTGTCTGCGATCAGCGATCGACTTTGAATAACCTTAAACCCGAAGTAAAAAATATTGCCAATCGTTACTGTACCGAGTCGCGACAAATCGTACAGCGACACAATTTGAGCATAAGTCGCTTTAACGAGTTAAAAACCCAATACGATCGCCAAGATAGCTTTTATCAACAGGTACAAAAAATCTTGCTCAAGTTACAAAATTAATCGTATTGCCAGAAAGCGCAAAATGGAAAGAAAGAAAACAGAGATGCCAATCAATCAGAATATTCGACCTGTCACACCTAATGATGTGCCTGCTTTAAAAAAAGTGATTGACGCTAATGGCTTGTTTCCATCAAATATGCTAGACGATATGATATCTAACTACTTCGATCGTGATAACTCTAGTGATTTCTGGCTTACTTATGAAGACCATGAGCCTGTGGCGATCGCTTATTGCGCTCCCGAAAAAATGACTGAATAAACTTGGAACCTGTGCCTAATTGCTGTTCATCCTGACTGTTAAGGAAGTGGTATCATACGTCTTTTTTTTATCTAGTATGAAGATTCAGTTCATAGGGTTCATAAAAGAAGTCGTAGTTTTCTACAGCCTCTTTTTGTGCTTGCCAATATAAGGGCGTGACATCCTCCCAACGCTAACTCTTCGAGTATAGCGTGGGCTTCCCAATATCACTATTGGGCATTGCTCCCCTGTACCTTTCGGTATTTCGCCACTTATCTAGAACCAAGTTCCCCGACAGTACGACTTGAGAGCCAATTTCTTGCTTTTCGGGAGTCCCCCGATACGTTTCTTCTCCTCGGTTACAGATTTCCTGTCCCGAAGCTACATCCCTATCTACAACATAACCACACTCGCTACACTCATGTAACCGAACACTTAGATCTTTTCTGACTGTAGCTCTACAGTTAGGACAAGTCTGAGATGTTCCACGATGGTCAACTTTGCCTACAAATACATCTCGCTTTCTAGCTACGTATTCTAAGATAGTTCTCATCTGCCCAAAGCTAGCATCTATACTATGCTTGCCCAACATTCCTTTTGCCATAATCCGAAAATCACAATCCTCTACAAAGATTGTGTCTGCCATGTTGCATAGTTTATGAGCTAATTTGAACTGATAATCAGTGCGCTTGAATGCTATGTGGTTATGTTGTTTGGCTACTTTGATCCTCGCTTTCTCGTAGTTTTCGCCTCGTTTTTGTTTCTTAGACAGACGCTTTTGTAGCACTTTTAGCCGACTGTGGGCTGTCTTGAAAAACTTAGGTCTGGGTTCGGTATATCCGTCCGATGTTGCTATATAAGACAACAAGCCGACATCTACACCTATTGCATGACCGTGAGGCACGGCCAGGGGAAGAACGATATCTGATTCAATTGCTAAGTGGGCAAACCAACCCATTGCTTTTTTGATTACCCTTGCTTGTTTCACAGCAAACCCCTCTGGTATTGGTCTATGCAGATTGATCTGTACTTTACCCAACTTAGGCAACTGTATCTGCCAGCCCGTAACAGGGTTAGATTTGAACTGAGGGAACAAGATAGATTTCATTTGCCCATATTTTTTGAACCGAGGAAAACCATACCCTCTTTTCTGAAAGAAATCCCAGGCATCATGCAACCGTCTTATGTTGGTTTGAAGTACCTGAGATGGCACTACTTTTAGCCTTGGAAATTGTTTTTTTGCTAAGGGCAGATTGTTTTGTTGTTGGTGGTAACTAGGGAACGGATAATCCGCAGCCATAATATATTCTGATTCCAAACTACACCTATCAATCGGACATTTTCTGGATGCGATCCAATCTTTTAGTTCTCTCACGGCATAGTTATAGCTAACGCGACAAGTTTCTAACCACTCGTTGAGTAGGTCAATTTGATTGCTATTTGGGTAAATGCGGTAAGTGTAATTTAGAATCATATGCGGAGCGGTGACGCGAAGCTAATCCTTTAGGAATCCTTTAGGATGATAACATTCTACCACAAATATAAGTAATTGGTAGAATATTGTGGCTACGCAGTTTGTTTGCTGGTCGGGCTGTATCCCAACCCTAAAACATTGGCGGTACTCAGCTTCGCTTCGATATATCCGCCTCGTTTATAGGGTGGGACTTAGCCCGACATTCTGGTTAAATAATTGGGATATTTACAGACCCGTTTACTTATCCTGCTAGCCTCGCTATATTTACTTTTGAGCAAGTTTTGAGCAAATGCCTGCCTGATGGGTAGGAGATCAAAGGAGAGACCCTATACGGTGAGTACTTTTAGCTTGAACGGGACTGACGGGACTCGAACCCGCGACCTCCTGCGTGACAGGCAGGCATTCTAACCAGCTGAACTACAGTCCCAAATTATTTTGTTATCTTGTTTGCCACGAAATATATAGTAGCATATTAAACAGAGAAATCAACTATGATGCAAAATATTCATTCGCTACCTCGAGGAAAAGCTTGGATGTTTCAGGGCAAATGATTATACAAATGCTGCACTCCAAAACCAACCGCACGGGGATGAGCTAGTTGTTGTGTCAGGTTTAGTGCTGCCTCACGACCAACTTCAGTTTCAAATACGGAAGAGAAGACAATATCTAAGTCTTTAGACTGACAAAATTGCTTTAATCTAGTGGGAAATCCCATAATCGCTGCTTTAATTACGTATACTCCACGCCATCCTTGATCATAGGCTTGCTGTAGCTGTTGAAAACTAGCAACAGATTCGTCTAACGCTAGAAGAGTAGTATATTCTTGATTTAGTTTTAAAATGTCTTTGAAGTGGTTTGGAGATAAGGGCTGTTCAATAAATTCTATCGCCTCTAACTTATCTGTTACGGACAATAATTGTTGAGCTTGAGTTAGATTTAAACCACCATTGGCATCCAATCTTAATTTAGCGTCTGAAGGAAAATTAGCGGTCAGTTGCTTGAGGATTTCAATTTCTTCAGCGAGAGTCAAAACTCCAATTTTCCACTTAAAAATAGTGGCAGAATTCGCTTGATATAGATTTTGCCAAGTAGTCAAAACTTTTTCGCCAGCAGGTAAAAGATAACAAAAGTCTAAAGCTTGAGGGAAACCAGCTAAATGAGGTTGAGTCAATGCCAGGTAAGCCGATTCTAGGGCAAACTGACAACAGGGAAGATGGTCGGGAATAGCCATAATTTCCTGCGTAGTAATAGCTTCTTCTAACTGCTGACAGAATTTTACTGCTTGGGCAATAGTTTCTGAACCAAACCAGGGCAAAGGAGCAATCTCTCCTCTACTGGTAATTCCCGCTGAATTTGTCAGGCTAATAATGATGCCCTCGCGTATTGACCAAACACCATGATTAGTCTGCAAGGGCTGCTTAAAATAATTTTGATATAGCTTAAATTGAAACTTTAGTTCATCATCCATTGTTTAAATTGGCTTTTGATCACTTATTATTGGCGATCGCTATAGCCTCAAAAAATCAACTCCTTAAAATAACGTCAAACTTGTTAACTAAAGTATCGCGAACTTTTTGATGTACAGGATCGACATCTTGATCGGTCAAAGTGCGATCGCATATTTACTTAACTATTCTTCCAGTAGTAATTAAATAAATAAAGCCTAAAATTAGAATAACAGATTTTAATTAGGAGTAAACATGAAACTCGTTTTTGAAGTACCAGATCAAGCCTTGCAAGATTTCGGTAAACAGGTAATTGAAAAAGAAGTGAAAGATAGTCTCAAATGGTTATATCTGCGACGTAGTTGCGTTGTTATGGCTGAGAACTTACGAACAACTTGGCAAGAATCTGATTACGAAACAAAGCTTGCTGAAATTCGGGCTGAAACTTGGCAAGAATATAAACAAGATTTGGAATTATAGTTGATGGAAATTGTAGCAGACTCTAACATTGTTTTTTCAGCCCTTATTAGTGGTAAATCTGTTTATTTAGATATTTTTAGAATAGCAAAAGTCTATGCACCAGATTTTATCTTTTTGGAAATTGAGAAGTATGAGAAACGAATTGTCCAAAAAACTAAATTAAAAGACACTTTCAGAGAGTTTGTTAGAGATTTGTTTACTGAAGTTACAGTTATTCCTAAACTGGCAATATCATCAGAAAGTTTTGCTATTGCTTATGATTTATGTCGTGATATTGATGAAAAAGATACTCCTTTTTTGGCTTTAAGTATAGAGTTGAATATGTCTTTGTGGACAAATGACAAAATTTTGCTCGATGGTTTAAAAGCTAAAGGCTATAGCAATATAATTGGCAATGACGAGATTTTTAAATTACTAACTTAAAAATAGATAAAAGCTTAAAAAACTAACTCCGCAATGTTACATCAAACTTCTTAACCAAAGTCTCGCGGACTTTTTGATGCACAGGATCGACATCTCGATCGGTTAAAGTGCGATCGCTTGCTTGATAAACTAAGTTAAAAGCTAAACTACGTTGTCCTTCGGGGACGTTTTTGCCTTTATATTCATCAAACACTTCTACTTTTTGTAATAATTTACCCCCAGCTTTATTCATTGCTTTGGTAATTTCAGCCACGGATAAATCTAAAGGTGCAAAGAAAGCTAAATCACGATCTGAACCTGGATAGGTAGAATAGGCTTGGAATTTGGGAGTAGTAATGGCATCGCGATCTAAGGCTGTCAGTAAAAGACTGAAATCTAATTCAAAGAGATAAACTTCGTTGTTTAAATCTCGCTGTTGCGCCAATTGGGGATGAATTTGCCCAAAGATCCCTAAAGTTTTGCCTTGCAACCATAGTGTAGCAGTACGTCCTGGATGTAGTCTTGGTTCATCACTGGTTGGACGATATTCGACGCTGATCCCCAGATTACTAAAGACGTTTTCCAATATTCCCTTAGCATCATACCAAGTCATAGGTGTACCTTTGCCACCGTTAACCCACATACCCTGAGAAGTGATATTACCTCCCATAATTCCTGCGACGGAATCTCTTTCTTTTAACTGTTCTTCTTCTTGCTCAATAGCCTTATCCGAAGGTGTATCCTTTAGGACAACGGGGGAAACCCCCGCAACGGCTTTTCGCGCTGATTGGAAAAATACTCGTTCAATTTCAAAAGCGTTGAGTGCGCCGTTACCTTGAGACTGGTTATAAACAAAAGCATCTAGCAAACCAGAGAATAAATCAGCACGTAAGGCAGAATATTCCGCAAAAAGAGGATTAGCGAGCTTTACTTCTTTACCTGTAGGTTTAACCAAAGAATACTGCACTACTTCCGTTAACCCGACACCTCGTAAGACAGCGCGGAGTTTATTTTTAATCGTATATTCAGCCGAAAGATAGCCAGGTTCGGTTTTATCGGGTAGAGTATCACAAAAGCGATCGTAACCATAAAGACGGGCAACTTCTTCAATTAAGTCAATTTCCCGTTCTAAGTCCCGATAACGATAAGGAGGTACTTTAACCAACCAAGTATTTTCTTTACCTGTAACTGGCTCTAAATTACAGCCTAAAGCTCCTAATATTGATTCAACATCGGCAGCTTCAATATAACCAACACCATCCTCTTTATTCACTGTACCTAAAATTTGATGAATTCGACTCAAACGTAATTCAATAGCATTACGGCTAGCATGATCGATACGATGATCACAAATAGCTTGGTTAACAGGATTACCACCAGCCAATTCTTGCAGTAGTGCGATCGCTCTTTTACAGGCAGATTCTAATTCTACTTGGTTAACCCCTCTTTCGTAACGGGTAGAAGCTTCACTGCGTAAGTTTTGAGCGCGAGATGAACGACGAATAACCACAGGATCGAACAAAGCTGCTTCTAAAACAATATTACTAGTATTATCATCAACTTCTGTCTCTTCACCCCCCATAACTCCCCCTAAAGCGACGGGTTTGTCATTGGCGGTAATCAATAAATTATCTGTAACTAAATTTCGCTCTTGTTCATCCAGAGTCTTTAGCTTTTCTCCAGCTTGGGCAAAACGCACCCCAATAGTTAAATCATCACTACCAGCAACCTGCTGTAGCTTCTCACGGTCAAAAGCATGAAGAGGTTGTCCCCATTCCAATAAAATATAGTTAGTAATATCCACCACATTATTAATTGGACGTGTACCTGCTGCTTCTAACCGCCACTTCAACCAGTCAGGAGAAGGCGCAATTTTTACACCCTCAATTACTGTACCGATATATGCCATACAGGCTGCTGGATTTTCAATAGCAATTACTAAAGAACTATCAGAATTAAGCTGCTGTTCCTTTATTTCTGGCAATCTCACCTTAGCATCAGTTAAAGCTGCCACTTCCCTAGCAATACCCACCATACTTAAAGCATCCGCACGGTTAGCCGTAGTCGCCAAATCCAAAATGACATCGTTTAAACCCAACAAAGGACGTACATCATCCCCAGGCTTAATATGATCTTTCTCAAATATATATATCCCATCAGAATCCTTCTCCAAACCCAATTCCGTCAAAGAACAAATCATTCCCTGAGAAGGTTCACCCCTCAGTTTAGTGGGCTTGAGTTTTAAATCAATGGCAGGTAAATAAGTCCCTACCGTAGCTACAGGAACAAAAATATCGGCTCTTACATTTGATGCACCACAGACAATATTTAACGGCTCATCTGTACCTACATCAACCTTACAAACACTTAACTTATCAGCATTAGGGTGTTGCGATCGCTCCAAAACCTTCCCAACTACCACCCCCTCAGCATTAGCACGCAGATCGATTAATTCTTCTAATTCAAATCCTGCTATAGTTAAAATTCCCCCCAACTCTTCTGGGGACATATTGATATCGACTAATTCTTTTAACCAGTTTAGAGAGACGCGCATCGAGTCCTTGATTCTATGATTTTATTTATATTTTCCGCCAAGAGTAATTTTATCGTTAAATCGTTGATTGTTGATGGTTGATTGGTGTTGGTGAGAGCGTTCTCTTGACAATCAACTAAAATTTAGTGCTTGTTTTTACTTAATGGGCAATAATCTTACTCTCAACCCATCATCTTTTACTGAAACTATTGCTCCTGTATTTAATTCTTCGCTACATTGGAACAAGACATCATCTAGGTATTCTTCTATTACTTCTCTGCTTTCATTGCCTAAGCGAAATAGCACTACACTAGGTAAAATTGCGTTACTTACTGCTAACAAATAGCCAAAATCTAAATCAACAGTTAAAATTATTCTGCCCTCATCTTTTGCTTTGGTTAAGATTTCTCGATCTTCAAGTTTTTCTAAACCTTCTTCAACCAAATGAACTGCATCATGACCTGCTCTTCTCAACTTGGCTACTGTTCGAGGAGAAATACCCATATCAGCCAGAAACTTCATCTTACTGATTCACTCATTTTGGGATAGTATTGTTCTCTTGCTAGCCACGCAGCATAAAGTAATGATTGCTGAATATCTTCAGGTTCTAAATAGGGATAATCTTCAATAATTTCTTCTGTGGTTTTGCCATTTGCTAATAAATTCAAAATTAAAGATGCAGTAACACGCATTCCTCTAATACACGCTTGTCCGCTCATAACTTTAGGGTTAAACGTGATTCGGTCTAAATTTTGCATAAGTACTTAGTTATATCTCTTCTCTTGTAATTGTAATGTTAGGAGAAAAGCGATCGCAAAATCTACTCGCAGGGCGATCGCTGATAGAATTAAATAAGCTAAATTTTAACAAATGAGAGCCTATCATAAGTAACAATGAGCGAACATGAAAAACAAAAACTATCTTTAGAGTGGTTAAAAAAATACTTAGTTGTATTGTTCGCTCCAGGTGTCTTTTTAAGTGTTATTGGGTACGTCGCAAAACAAAAATTTGATAGTTTGCATCAAAGAGAGCAGCAAGAATATCAAGCTCATAAAGATACATATACAAGCCTGTACGAGGAAGGTCAATCTAAAATCATTGCTCTACGTAACTCAAGAGATAAATTATTTTCTCTTTTAGAAAACAATTATGGAATTTCTAGCTTTGATATGAAATCATATTTGTCCGAATTTGAGCAGGCTTTTATGCGAAATAAGTCCTTGCGAAATAAGTCCTTTCGGACAGCTAGCTACACGATCGCACTAATGCATGACCTACGGATCGCGTTAAAATTTAATCTAGTCTGACTTTGAAAAAAGTAAAAATATGCAACTTCAGCAAACAATCAAATCTTTTATTCGCCCAGGAGAACAAAGCGGTTATATTGCCGAATGTTTAGAAATCTCGGTTGTAACCCAAGGAGAAACTTTAGATAAGGTTGTTCAAAACTTAAGGGAGGCTGTTTCCCTACATTTAGAAAATGAAAATCCAGCCGAGTTTGGATTGAGCGATAATCCTTCTATTTTGGGTACATTTGAGTTACAAACTAACTATGCCCAAGCTTAAAAGATTATCGGGCGCAGAAATTATTGCTATTTTAAAACAGTTTGACTTTGAAGTTTATAGCCAAAGAGAAGTCACGTTAAATTGCGTCGGATTGGTATATCAGGTAAAGAAACTTTAACAGTTCCCAATCACCGTCAATTAGACACAGGAACTTGCCGAGCAATTTATAGACAAGCTTGTCGATATATTTCCGAATCAGATCTATTTCATTATTTTTATGAATAAAAAAATAGAGAGCGATCGCTATTTCTTTGTCAGATTTTGATTATATATGTAAATTTAATTATTAATTATTCGGTTTCGTGAATATCAATCAAACCATCAGGGGGGGAGATCTCCAGACGTTGATTAGCTAAATCAACAATTGGGACAATTTCTTTAACAAAGGGGATAAATATAGTTACGGGGTTATGAGGTTTTGGGCGATATTTTTTACGTTTGCTGCGACGGCTGACTTGAGAAAGATCTTTTTCGGGCTTGGCGTTATTTTCTGGCTGTTTATGTAACCTAATTTCTAATAAATCATTACCCGCAGAATAGAGATCTACAACTACACCAATATTCTCTCCTGTCTCTTGATGATAAACTTCTGTCCCGACAAGATCGGCAACATGATATTCATCTTGACTTAGTTTAGGGCGATCGCTTTTATCCACCAACAGTTTATAGTTACGAAATTCTTCTGCTTGGCGACGATCTTCCACTCCCTCTAGCTTAATTACATAGAGGTTTTTGCCCGTTAGATATCGACCACCTTTTAATTGTACTTCTGTGATAGCTTCTGTATCAGGATGTTGTAGCCAACGAGTTCCTGCTTTCGTAAAACGTTCAGGGAAATCAGAATCAGAATATACGCGCAACTCTCCTTTTAAACCTTGAGGAGAAGTGATTGTACCAACTGCTAATAATTCTGGTTGGTTAATGGTTTGTGATTCATCATTCATATAGTTGTTAGTTGTTAAATAAAATTAATTTACTTCTTGGTTAATGCTGGCTCAAAACTACCGACTGATATACCTGCTGTGCAACTTGAGCTAAACGTTTCATTGCCTCGGCTATTTCTGTCTCAGTGGCAGTTAAGCTAATGCGAAAACATTCCTGCTTATGTTGCCAATCTTCTTGGAGACCTGGGAAAAAAGTACTTCCAGGGACGACAATGACTCCTACCTGTTTTAATTCTTGATAAAATTCCCAGTCTGTCATTGGTAAATCTTTCAGCCACAGCCAAGCAAAAATTGCTCCTTCTCCTTGATGTAAGTACCAAGGAATATCAGGCATAGCTGCATCGAGGGTATTGGCTAAGACTTCTATTTTACGTTGATAGTGAGGACGAATTACGTTGAGGGCAAGATTTGCTAGTTTACCAGAGGAAATGGCTTTAGCGGCGATCGCCTGTCCATAGCGAGAAGAATGAAGACAAGCGTTAGTTTGAAAAGATTCTAAGATCCCAATTAATTTAGGATCGCCGATGGCAATCCCAATTCTCTCCCCTGGTAATCCTGCCTTAGACAAGCTCATGCAGTGGATAATATTATCGCCAAACTGCGGAGTCATTTCAGTAAAGTTTAAGGCGGGGAAAGGAGGTGCATAGGCTGAATCGACTAGTACGGGTACATCATAACTAGCAGCCAAATGAGCAATTTTAGCTACTTCCTCGTCGCTAATCACGTTTCCTGTGGGGTTACAGGGACGAGAAAAAATTACGCAGCCAGTTTGTTGATTAATTTGTAGCTGACTAAAATCAGGACGATATTTAAACCGATGGCGAACTTCATCTATTTCTAAAGTCGGTTTGTATGCTAGTAATGCCTCTGGAGTTAGACTTACTCCACCGTAGCCTGTATAGTCGGGACTAAGAGGTAAAACTACCTGTTTTAGTTCCCCTGATGTTGTATAGCCACCAAAAGCATTAGCAGCATAGAGATAGAGAGCTTGAGAACCACCTGTAATTAAAATATGGCGATCGCTTAACTTTAAACCATAACGAGTATTAAAATCTTCGACAATTGCTTCAATTAAAGGTGTATAACCTTGGGATGAACCATAACGACAAACCACTTCGCCGTATTCATCGCTATCTAATAACTCTTGAGTACAGTCGCGCCATAACTGTTCCACCTCTGGCAAAATTACAGGATTGCCTGCGCTAAGGTTAATAAATTCTCTTCCCTTACTATTTCTTAAGGTTTCAATAATGTCCTTCATGATCGCTCTAACTCCCGTTAGCTTAGACATTTGCGAACCAAATTGAGATAGAGAAAGATTCATTAATCAGTACCTAAAATTGCAAAAAAAAGAACTGTAACGCTTATTTTAACTTTAGTTCGCTTAGTAAATTCAGTCAGTACCTAAAACAAAAATAAAATTAAATGAGAAAATGAAATTAGGCGATCGCTTGTTCTTTAGGGCTTTGTTGCCAGAAAATTGTTTTGATACAATACAATTGAGCCAATACCAATAATTGTGAGAAATTAAACTTTGCTGACACAGTAAAACATTGATGGCACTATATTCTAACAGTTTGGCATCCCACAGCTATAGATTCAAAAGATTAATGCTGGCTTATACTCATACCGAAATTGAGCAGACTCTACGAAATGCTCGTTTATTATTTGAGAAATTAGATAAAGTATTAGACTTACCTACTGAAGCAACAGAAAGATATCGGCTGAGTATTGAACAGCTAGTGAAAGTTTATCAAATGCATGGCGACATAACTCAGTTCCAAGCCGATCTGGAATCTCAGTATATTGAATTAAGCAAGTTGCTTTAGATCAAGCTGTAAAGCTAATTAATATATGGTTAAATTAAAATCAAAGCCTTGTAATATTTGCCATAATTTAGTAGATATTCGCTATCGCATTCGCTATCAAGAGGATGGAGACTGGGTGCTAGTATGTCCTAACTGTTGGCAAGAAGTTAGTCAAGATAACCCTAACTATCGTTATGGCGGTACTTGGAAAGCAAAGCGGTAAGCTGTATTTAGTTTGAAACCAGGTAATCTTCGAGGGAATATCTAGCAATAGGTATAGTTATCATGTTCGATCGACTAACTAATTTATTCAGCCAGAGCAAAACTTTAAATCCCTGGTTAAATCGTTTGGTTGCTATTACTCTCATTCTAATTGTGAGCTGGCTCAATTTTTGCTCTTCAGCTACCGCACTTTTAAGACAACATCACGAAACCCCTGGTGTGTTGCGCTATCATGCCCAAGACTCTCTCAAAGATCGCAACGGTAATACCTGGCAGGTACTATTATTTCCTGAAAATAACCAAAACGAGCAGACTAACTACTATTTACGCCTAGTCGGATTTCCTGGAGTAAATTCATTTAAGCATCCTCACTCTCTAGAAATTCTTACTTCTCAGGGAAAAGTCTTCACTGCCACTGATGCTTATGCCCAATCTGCTCCTGCACCTAACGTGGGACAATACGATTTAACTTCAATCATCAGTCAGCTGCCAGGTAAACAAAGCTTAAAACTATCTGTTCCCCTACAAGATAATCAAGAGCTAGCGCTTAAAATTCCCTCAGAAGTACTAACCGAATGGCTGCTACTAGCTCAAGAAATTAAATAACCTATATGTTACGCACTTGTAAAGTAGTGAAAAACACGAAGTCATCACGACAATCTATCTAGCTTTTAAAATTTGCTGTTATTTTAGAGTAGCGATCGGGAATTCTAAAGATAGTGTTCTACAGCTAGTTGTTGAAATGGCAATTTAATTTAATGGATGCAGAAGAGTTAGTACTGCTTTACAAACAGGGCAACAGAGATTTTAGTCGTGCTAATCTCAGTCAAATTCAGATCTTACAGGTTGAACTAGTCAACATAGACTTTAGCCGAACTGAGCTAGATTGGGCAAATTTTAGTGGTACTAACCTAACAGATGCTAATTTTAGTCGGGCAAACCTGAGCAATGCTCGATTAATCAAAACTAATATGGCGAGAGCTAATTTAAACAGTGCAGATTTAGCAGGAGCAGATCTTAGCTGGGCTAATTTAGAAAATTCTTCTTTAGCTAGAGTAGACTTAAGCGATGCCAATCTTAGCCAATCATTTTTTTGTAATGCTAACTTAGCTGATGCTGATTTAAGTCGAGCGAATCTAAGTCGCGCTAACCTAAGTGGGGCAAATCTGAGTCGCGCTAACCTAAGTGGAGCAGATCTGACAGGAGTAAATTTAAGCGGTGCCAATTTTACTCGTGCAGATTTGAGCGAGGCTAATTTTACGGATGCGGATCTCAGTTTCGCCAGCTTTAATCGAGCCGATCTTAGTGGCTGTAGTTTACGCCAATCAAATTTAGAACAGGCATCTTTACAAGGGGCAAACCTACGTTCGGCTAATCTACGAAGTGCCATCTTAGCAGGAGCTATTTTAAAAGACACAGATCGAGGCAATAGTAGTCTGGCAACTATCTCTCAACTAAGCTTGTCGAATTTGCAACAAGATAACAAAATCGATTTTGGTTCGGCTAACCTAAGCGGAGCAAACTTACAGGGAGTTAATTTACAAAATGCTAATTTTAGATTTGCCTTGCTGTTTAAAGCAACCTTAGAAAAAGTAAACTTAAACAGTGCTAGCTTAGTTGATGTTTATTTACGAGGTGCTAATTTAAGAGGTGCTAATCTTAAAGATAGCGTTTTAAGCGGTGTTAACTGGAAAGGAACAGTTATGCCTGATGGTACAACTCACCCGTGAGGTATTGAAAATTATAGAAATAAAAACCGATTGCTTAGATCATGCCTACGAGTTGATTAATATGATCAGTAATTAGTAATCAGTAATCAGTAATTATTAATCAGTAATCAATCAATGACTCAAGTACGTCTACAGGGAATTACTAGACAGTTTGATAGCACCACAGCAATCAAAGATATTACCTTTCAGATTCCCGATCGCGCTTTTTGGGTTTTGGTTGGCCCTTCAGGTTGTGGTAAATCAACGGTTCTCCGCACGATTGCTGGGTTGGAGTCGATTACCCAAGGAGAGCTTTATTTTGGCGATCGCTTGGTTAATGATCTTCCTGCCAGGCAGCGAGATGTGGCGATGGTGTTCCAAAATTATGCTCTTTATCCTCACATGACAGTGGCGGATAATTTGGCTTTTGGTTTAAAGATGCGACGGGATTCGGCTCCAGATATTGCGCGTAAAATACAGGAAGTGGCTCGCTCTTTGGATATAGAACATCTGCTCAAACGCAAGCCAAAGCAACTATCGGGGGGGCAACAACAAAGAGTCGCTTTAGGTAGAGCGATCGCCCGTCAACCCCAGGTATTTTTACTTGATGAACCACTATCAAATTTGGATGCTCAATTACGAGATGATACGAGAGCAGAATTAAAGCGGTTACATCAGCAGTTTAAGATTACTACTATTTATGTGACTCACGATCAAGTAGAAGCGATGACTCTAGCCGATCAGATTGTGGTTTTAGATCATGGTAGAGTGCAGCAGATTGGTAGTCCGCAAGAGATTTATCGTAATCCTGTAAATAGTATGGTGGCTGGGTTTTTAGGTAATCCGCCGATGAATATTATACCCGCTACCTACGATGGCGATCGCTTGCTCGTGTTTAATAATCAGTCTCTCCCATTAAATCTAGCTAGACAGCTACAACTTAGTCCAGGACAGAAGTTCAACCTGGGAATTCGCCCTGAACATATTCAGATTCACCCAACATCCGCTCAGAATGATCGTGATTGTCTAGTTGTAGAAGTAGATTTAGTCGAACCTTTAGGCAGAGAAACTTTGATTAAAGCGATTGTTCCAGGATCGAACATTAGGCTTAATTTACTGACAGATGCTCACTGTCCAAGTCGTGAAGGCGATCGCCTCACCGTAAAATTCGACCCAGCACATTTATTTGTTTTTGATGTAAATAATGGGCAGACTGTTAACTGTCAATAGTTAAAAACTTTTTGGACGAATAAGTATAAATTGCTTAAATCTATCAACTATAAGTGATTTAAAGAGATTTTATTTATTCAAGTAAGTGATCTCGATCGATTATATTTAATATGACCAACACCTTGATAGTCAAGAGATTATTGCCATTAAAGAGCATTAGTTTCATCTAAACTATACAGACTCTTTACCTCTAGTTGATTTAAAAAATAATATTTTCATCTGGGCTTGATGATTAATTCTAATAGTTCAATAGATAATCGATTTACTTCAACAATTGTTTTATCTAACCAGTTATCTGAATTAAATCTAATCCTATGTCTGAAAATATATTACTGAAAAATATTGTATCAATCGATAGTTTTTTTACTATACCCGATCAAATCTATGAGTTAGAAAAGAATAGCCTTGCATGTCAAAAACCAGGCTCAATTTATCAATATGATGATAAATCTAATGTAGATAGTACGCTTGTAGCCGATCCCAATAATCCAGATAATTATCTAGCTGTGGCTATGGATAACAATCAGGATATCTCCACAGGCAAAGATCATAATATTATTTATGGTAAAGGAATTTCTTCTGCTTTAAGTATTGCAACGGCTAGTGCAGAAGCTGAATTTATTTCAGATCATCTTGTTACTGCTAATAGTCAAGCTATTGCGGATGTTGGTGTACTGGCTTTAGGCATTGTTAATTCAGGGAAGATTAATACTGGCAGAGGTGATGACATCATTTTCGGTGTTGCTGAGGCTTCGGGTAACTCAACGGCTGACGCTCAAGCAGAATCAATTTTGAGTAATGTCACTTTTACTGATGCTACTAGTAACTCTGTCGCAACGGTTAATGTCCTTGTAGAGGCAGTTGGTATTAGTAATACAGGTAGAATTAATACAGGTAGTGGTGATGACATCATCGTCGGTGTTGCTAATGCTTCGGCTTCAGGCAACTCAACAACTAATTCCCAAACTCAATTAGTATTTACAAATGATTTGACAGCCACTGCTAATAGTGAGTCAGTTGTAATTGTCGATAGCTTGGCAATCGGTCTTGATAACACAAATGTAATTAACACAGGCGAAGGGCATGACGTTATTATTGGTTTTGCTACTAACTCGGCTGTGAGTCAGGCGATCGCTGCTGCATTTGCTTATAATGCGACTGTCTTAGCTACAGGTAGTGATTGTCAAGCTATTGATGTAATTGAAACGGCTGTTTCTCAAAGCACATCCTCTGCCACTGCTGTTAGTACCACCACTACCCTAGGAATTGTTAATTCTGGTCAAATTTTAACGAGTGATGGAAATGATGTAATTGTTGGTTTAGCCAATAACCAAACTGACAGTAAGTCTCAGACGAAATCTGTTGCCGAATCTACTGCTAACGATCTGGCGACTGCCACGGCAGATGCACGATCTCTAGCGATCGCCCTGGGTAGTACAATAGGAATTGCTAATTTTGGTGAAATTAATACTGGCAAAGGTAACGATATTGTAATGGGTATCGCCATTGATAAGACTGCTGCTGTTGCCAATGCTAATGCTAATGCTGCCAGTACTGTTAATAATTCTGATGCTCAAACCAACACTAATGCGATCACCGATACTTCACAAGCGATCGCCATTGGGATTAATAATACTGGGGGCAAAATTCTCACGGCAATAGGAGATGATCAAATTATTGGCATGGGTGAAATCGGCATTTTAGGCGGAAGCTTAAATGCAGGAATAGGAGACGATCGGGTGATCGGTTATGGCAAAGAGGTTGGCGTTGAATCCAGTCAGATTAGATTAGGTCAAGGTAATGACTGGTTTAAAGCAGCGATAGTTGATTTTGATCCTTTCACTGGGGCAATTTCTTTGCCGTCAGATCAGTCTGATTCAATTAAAGATACTAGTGTCTTTGGCGATCGCGGTAATGATACTTTTGAAATTGGCGACTTTAAAAATAGTGTCTTAATTGATGGAGGTACAGATTTTGATATTTTAAGATTGTGGGGTAATCTAGACGATTATCAATTCACCAGCTCATCAGACAATAAAACTTTAACGATTGAAGATTCTGGTTCAGTACTGACCGTCAAAAACGTTGAAGCGATATATTATGGGGACAGTGAGCAAGCTTATAAAATTAGTGACTTTGCTTAAACTAACGCGTCTTTTTAATAATTATTGAATACTTGGGAGTTAAAGGAGATCGCTTTTAACTCCCGATTTTTGCGTTAATTTGCGTCAATTTAAATGCTATTCTCTTTTAGCTGGAACTGGAACTGGAACTGGAACTAGAACTAGATGAGTTATTGGTTACCGTAGTAGAAACACTTTGAGTTGTTTTCGTTTTGCCATCGCCAGAGACAAAAACTTGACTGGTGGCTTCGGCGATCGCTTTACCATCAGGGGAAACAACTTTTTTACGAATAATTCTTTGGTAGGTCATAACTGTAGTTTGATTAACTTAAAGTATCTTTTTCTCGATTATAGAAAATAGTCCGAGCTAAATTAAGCAGAATATTTTGTTCTGTTTCCTCAGAATCTATATCTATTTCAAGTTGAGCTAGCTGTTTAACGAGCGGTGCTGCTATTTGTGCTTGCAGCCAGCGTGATAATTCGGCGATCGCTCCAGAAGAACGATCAATTTTAAGGGCTGCTTGTAAAAGTTGTAATGTACTATCTAAATTACCAGACTTAAGTGGTGTGTTTGCTCGATCTAAGCACCACAAAAAATGATTAACCCTAGATTTAGCGGTAATTTCTGCGCAGTATTTTGCAGGTAGATAACTTTCTGAGATTTCAATCGCTCGTAAATGATCGTATCCTGAAGCACCATTCAGGTTTTCAGTTATAGTTACGCTATTAGCCTGGCGACGATAATGAGCTAGAATTCCAGGCTCATACCACCAGTCAGAGAAAGAAGCAATGCGTTTATATAATTCCCAGTCACAGGTGAACAGAATATCCAGCTTGTAGCCCCCCAACTTTTCGTAACTAGCTCTCTTAATTACAATTGATGGAGGACTAGTTGCATTGACTACTCCAATCTGCCGTACCCAATCCTGGACAATACCACGATAATTTTCCAGATCGTATTCTTCAGTGTATAAAATTTGACGATTATCATTAATCGATTGATAACCAGTAAAAGCTGCCCCAACTGAATCTGGACAGGTTGCTAAACTTGTTTTTAATTGCTCGTAGAATCCTGGAAGCACATAATCATCATTATGTAGCAGATGAATCCACTCTCCTCGACAAAGAGATACTGCCGTATTCCAATTTTCTTGTAAGGGTATAGTTTCAGGTAATCGATAGTAACGAATAATCCCTCGACCTAAATCATCAGGAATTTGCCACTGAGGAGGATTACTGCCGTTATCTAGAACAATAATCTCCATTTCCTCTGCGCTAGTCCACTGAGAAAGAACACTAGCCAGACATTCTGGGAAATATTCAGGACGGTTGACTACTGGAATCACCACACTCCAAAAAGGTCGCTTGCCAACTTCGCTAACTGGAGGAATAGCTGGAAATTCGTGTCCTCCTATGGTTACTGTCCCCGAAGGGATTGGCGGAACTGTATAATTCTCCGCAACTGTAGCTAGATTGGGCGAAGGGGCAATTACACCCTCCGTACCCTGAAGGATCGCCTGGGCATAGGCTAGATTAATTAGCTGGAGTCCTCGTTTAAAACTTGCTGTAGCTTGAACTAAATCACCGAGGTCTTGATATACTTGCCCCAAACTATAATATGCTTTGCCAAAATTAGGATCTAATTGCAGAACTTGCTGATAGCAGTTCAGTGCTTGGTCTAAATTTCTTTGTTGATGCAGAATTGAGCCTAAGTCATAGTGAGCCTCAACCAGATCGGGCTGCATTGAGATTGCCTGAAGATAATAAATTTCAGCAGTTTGACCATCGCCGACTCTTTGACGACCTAAACCCAATTTATAATTTAACTTGGCATAATGAGCTTGTTTTTCTGGCGAGAGTTTACCTTGGGCAAAAAGGGCATTCCCCCAGTTAACATCAGCTTCTAGACAATTTGGCATCAGCTCTAATGCTTGCTGATAATAGGAGGCTGCTGCTGACCATTTATTCTGTTGCTGCAAGACATAACCTAAATTGTTATAGATAGGCGCAGAATCTGGTCGTAAATTTAGAGCTTGTCGATAAGCCTCTTCAGCGTTTGAGAATTGACCTTGAGCTTGGCGTAAATTTCCCAAGCTAAACCATGCTTTCAAAAAATTAGGCTGTGCTTGAACAGAGGCACAAAAATATTGCTCTGCTGAGGTTAAATTACCCTTTTGCTGCTCTATAGAGCCGAAAGCATACAGAGCCTCGGCATGTTTGGGCTGTAGGGCTAGCACTTGAGAATATTGTTGTTGAGCCAGATCCAGACGATTATTTTGATAATGCTGTTCTGCTAGTTGAAAAGCTGCTTTAACTTCGGCGCTATCAAATCGACTTGGTTTCTCAACGATCGCCATCAAAAAATCTTCTAATGCTCTGACTGGTTTTAAGTCGCCATAACACTTGTATTTATTAAGAGCAATTTGCTGGGAGCTGTGATGACGATAATCACGATCTTGACCAAGACGCGTGGCAATTTGTACATATTCATCTTTATTATGAGCGATCGTCTCTTCAATCCCCATCATCTTGAGAATTGCCAGGGTATGCCGACTACGCATCAGTTCACCAGGCAGGGTAACTATGGGCAAATTGTAGACAGTTGATTCTAGGGTTGTATTACCTCCTGACCAGCCAATATTATCTAAATATATATCGGCGATCGCTCCTAAGCCAGCAAAAGCATTGGCACTCATCAGAGGCAAAAATATGCAGTAATCTTGATAATTTAAGTTGAATTTTTGGAAAGCATCAGCTAGGCGCTGACAAAAGACATTAGTAGCTAGTTCACTTTCTAATTTGATCAAGACAAACTTAGCATTACTTACTGCTTGGGCAATACGCGGAAAAACATCGTCGTGCTGTGGTAGATATTTGAATAAGGATTGACAACACCAAAACATGATGTCGCTTTCCAAGATGCCTAAATCTTTTCTCGCTACTGCTTCTGGTTTTATTGGGATTGGTTGGTAACATACCCCCAGGTTAGGTAATTTAACTAACTTTTCTGTATAGTGTGATTGAGCATTAGTTGGCTCCATTAAATCGCTACTTAAAAAGTAGTCAATTGTCGGCAATCCACTAGTTTCAGGATGCCCCCAAGAGGCAATTTGCACAGGAGCTAATCTTAAGCAGCCTAGTTGAACCGCCATCGTATCCATGCCGAATTCGGGAAAAATTAGAATATGTAAATTGTCTTGAGCAATTTTCTCTGCCCATTGGTCAACGGAAAAGGCATGATGCTCAAATCGCTCAAATGATTTTGCTGCTCTTGCCGTTTGCTCATCCCGCTTATTCCCTGTAAAGTAAGCAAATAATTCAAATTCACTGCGATCTAAGTTTTCTACCCAACCCTGCAAGATAATTTTCCAGACTGAATGATGGTTAAAAAAACCTGAAACGAAACCGACGCGAATCTTTTGCTGGGCTGCCAGTTTTGGTGTGCTTAATGGCTGACTCCATTGGGGATAGCGACTTGCCATTAACCGCTGAATCAAGCCACCATACGTCTGCTGTAAATCGCGATCGCACATTCCCTGATAGGCTAAATAGAAAGGCTGGTTAGAACCCACAGCCATCGCTGCTGCCGACCTTTGTTGCTCATTCGCTTGCTCATAATAATCGGCTAAACTTTGTAGCTGTTGTTGATACTTCTGTCTTTTCGACTCAATTTCTGCCTCTGCTGTATAAATTATCGGCAGCTGACTAACTACAAGACTTAATCTAGCTAAATGATAATCGGGATTGAGATCTAAAGCAGTTTGAAAAGAAGCGATCGCCTGCTCTGTTTGTCCTTGCTGTAATAGCGCCATGCCTAAATTATAGTGAGCTTCTACTAAATTAGGTTGAAGGGCGATCGCAGTTTGCCATGAGGCGATCGCTAACTCTATTTGTCCAGCTTGGCTGTGTTTAATACCAACTTGAAAATAAGACTTGGCAGATGCAGATTGAGATTCCATCGCTCTTAATGCCTAATTTAAGAATTTAACCAGTATTTTAAAAACAAATAAAAAAAGACACTCTCAAACTAAGAGCATCCCAATTATTCGTCAGGCGAATATTTCTTTCAGCCCAGACAGTAGTATATCAAAGAACAAAATAATCTAGCTTTAATCCAAGACTATCTAATAAAGTTTAATATCAGTAGCAACACCAGTATATACAGAAGTAGCTACGCTGGAGTTTTTACCATCTACTGTTACAGCAGTAGCAGTGCCAGCACCAGTTGCAGCGCTAAGGCTGTAATAGGGGGAAGCAGCAGATGTAGTACCTGTCAAAGTGTTAGCAGTTGTAGATTGTCCATAGCCTTCGGCATAGACATTAGCAGAGGCTACGCCTCCATTAGCACTAACGGATCCTCC
This sequence comes from Pleurocapsa minor HA4230-MV1, assembly GCA_019359095.1. NCBI lineage: Bacteria > Bacillati > Cyanobacteriota > Cyanophyceae > Pleurocapsales > Pleurocapsaceae > Pleurocapsa > Pleurocapsa minor. The sequence continues at coordinate 97,645 of JAHHHZ010000031.1, forward strand.
TGTATAAGCACCGAATCCACCATTGATATTTTCAGTTGCATCGGTCGCTTCAATAAATCTTAAGTCTTGAATAATCATAGTTTCGATAACCTTGCTAAAGTGTATAGTTTGTTGTTTACAGTTTACGCCAACCCAACTACATACATAAAAAAAATTTTAAATGTATGCATCAAGGGCTAAAATTATGTTCACAGTCTCAACAGTTAACTCTTTTCCGTCTAAAATTAGACTTTTCCACGGCTATTCCACAGACTGAAAAGAAATTAACTAGTTAGCTTTTTTCGTCTTTGCTAAACAAGAGAAAAGAACTTTGTCACAGCTTGAATGCAGGGAGAAAAATCAACATTTACGGCGTTGGTGAGTGCGTAATGTTGTTGATGCAAGAATCAGCGAGAAAGCAACGTTTCGGTGATCTAATAGCATTCCCGATTCAGCAACGCCTTTTGTTGATTTTCTCTCTATTAGAGAAAGTCGATCATTTAACCAAGTGAATGAAACTTAGATAATGCTACTGGTTAATTATATAGATTAAGCTATTGCCAATTTTAACCAGCGAAATAGTTATAAATAACTAAGCATCATCTCTTTTGTTAGTTCATAAGACCCACTAGAGTGGCTACCAAGTCTAAACTTGATGTATCCCTTGCCGTGTTTCTTAATTACTTTGTCTCCAGCTATAGATATAGAGTAGACATCATCTCCCTCACCTTCTATCGATGTTAGGGAATAAGTCTTACCATCAACGCTAATAGAATCTGATGCTGAGGAAGATGAAGCACCTCCTCTGATAGCAACTTCGTTTTTTTCGTACTCTCGATCACAAGAGTTGAAAAATTCTAAATCATAGATAATCATTGGATATTACCTTGTGCAGTTGTAAGTTTTATCAGAGCTTGAGTGCAGTGAACTACATCAAGATGAAGTCACTGCGATTTACAATTAACTATTTAGTAAGACTCAGAGTAGGACTCGGAACCTGCTCCACTGTAGTTACCTTCAATAGTTAAAGTGTGTGTGTAAGCGAAAGCTTTAGTGTTACGACCAAAG
>JAHHHZ010000032.1 GCA_019359095.1 Pleurocapsa minor HA4230-MV1
TCGGAAATAATCATGGTATGTTACCTCTTGTGGTTACAGGGTTGATTAAAGGTTGAGTGCAGTGAGCTACATCAAGATCAAGTCACTGCGATTTACAATTAACTATTTAGTAAGACTCAGAGTAGGAATCGGAAGCAGCTCCACTATACTGACCTTCAATAGTTAGAGTCTCTGTGTAAGTAAAAGCTTTAGTGTTACGACCAAAGGCTTCAGCTACGCCAGTAGCACCAGCTTGGTTGAAATACTTACCGCCACCAGTAGCTTGTGCTTCAGTTTCGTTAACGGATTCGATGTACTGTAGATCGGAAATAATCATGGTATGTTACCTCTTGTGGTTACAGGGTTGATTAAAGGTTGAGTGCAGTGAGCTACATCAAGATCAAGTCACTGCGATTTAAAATTAACTATTTAGTAAGACTCAGAGTAGGAATCGGAAGCAGCTCCACTATACTGACCTTCAATAGTTAGAGTCTCTGTGTAAGTAAAAGCTTTAGTGTTACGACCAAAGGCTTCAGCTACGCCAGTAGCACCAGCTTGGTTGAAATACTTACCGCCACCAGTAGCTTGTGCTTCAGTTTCGTTAACGGATTCGATGTACTGTAAATCAGAAATAATCATGTGTTTTACCTGTTGTAGTTTTAGTTTTTACGTTTTTATTTGAGAATTTATGCAGTGAACTACATCAAGATGAAGCCACTGCGATTTAAAATTAACTATTTAGTAAGACTCAGAGTAGGAATCGGAAGCAGCTCCACTATACTGACCTTCAATAGTTAGAGTCTCTGTGTAAGTAAAAGCTTTAGTGTTACGACCAAAGGCTTCAGCTACGCCAGTAGCACCAGCTTGGTTGAAATACTTACCGCCACCAGTAGCTTGTGCTTCAGTTTCGTTAACGGATTCGATGTACTGTAAATCAGAAATAATCATGTGTTTTACCTGTTGTAGTTTTAGTTTTTACGTTTTTATTTGAGAATTTATGCAGTGAACTACATCAAGATGAAGCCACTGCGATTTAAAATTAACTATCTAGAAAGATTCAGAGTAGGAGTCGGAAGCAGCTGCACTATACTGACCTTCAATAGTTAAAGTTTCTGTGTAAGTAAAAGCTTTAGTGTTACGACCAAAGGCTTCAGCTACGCCAGTAGCGCCAGCTTGGTTGAAATACTTACCGCCACCAGTAGCTTGTGCTTCAGTTTCGTTAACGGACTCGATGTACTGTAAATCAGAAATAATCATAATGTTTTGCCTCTTGTAGTTGTGCTTTATGGTTGGCAGAAACAAAAGTTGTTTTCTTTGTTTCCATGTAATCAATTTATCCTAAGCAAAGTTTTAGATGTTGCCATTTTGGCATTTATATTTTTCCCATTCGCCTAATCTGTATATAGATAGCTCCAGAACCCAAAGAAAGCGCATACTTTGAGCTATTTTGGTAATTTAATTGACTACTTAAAGACTATTACTATTTGATATTGCCTAAGCTAATTTTGATTCCCTCCCTATCTGCACTAGATATATATCCACACATCAAAAAAATCTAAACAAACAGAGATAAATAACAATGGTCAAATTCAACAACATAGAAATAGCAACAGCCGAAATAAACGCTTATCTCCAACAGGAATTTAAGCTTAAGCAGATTTGTAGCGAAATTTTACATCAGCAAATTATTGCCGAGGCTAGCTCTGCACGAAATATTAGCGTTTCCGAAGCCGAAATTGAAGCCGAAGCTAACAAAATTCGCAGTTTTCTGCGTTTGGAAAAGGCGTCAGACACCTTAGCTTGGTTAAAGGATAATTTACTTGACCCAGAACAGTGGGAAATTGCAATTAATAATCGTCTTCTTCGCCAGAAACTGGCGCAAAATTTATTCGATTCTAAGGTCGAAGCGTTTTTTGCCCAAAATCGTCTAGATTTTGACCGATTTGTGCTTTATCAGCTGGTAGTACCCTATGAAAAATTAGCTCAAGAGCTTTTCTATCAAATAGAAGAAGAGGAAATTAGTTTTTATCAAGCGGCTCATCTTTATGATATCGATCGGCAACGTCGCTATGTATGTGGATTCGAGGGAGAAGTACTCCGCTGGAATTATCCTCCTGATCTGGCTGCGGCTATTTTTAAGACGCCAGTTGTTATTGGCGAACTAATCCATCCGATTAAATCTCAGCAGGGCTATCATATATTTAAGATTGAGGATTATTTTCCTGCCGAGCTTACGCCAAAAATAAGACAAGAGATTATTGAGCGGCTATTTGAGCAGTGGCTAAATAGTGAATTAGATTACCTAATTCACAATGAACTTGCGCCTTCGGAGGAATCACTTAGATCCTAAGGACACACACGATTACTTTACTTACTTGCCGTTTAAAGCAAGGTTTAATTTATCAACTCATTGATAAACTTATAGACTCAATTGTTGTTTTGCTAGTTCATAATAGAGTCCCTTGAGAGCGAATAGTTCATCGTGATTACCTTGTTCGACTATGAGACCTCGATCTAATACCACAATACAATCTGCATTACGGACTGTGGAAAGACGATGGGCAATAATAAAAGTAGTACGGTGTCGAGAAAGACGAGCCAGATTATCTTGAAAACGCCTTTCTGACTCTGTATCGAGAGAACTGGTTGCCTCATCTAAAATCAAAATTGGTGGATCTCCCAAAAAAGCACGGGCGATCGCAATTCTTTGACGTTGACCCCCAGAAAGATTATCTCCACGCTCACCAACTTTGGTGTTATACCCCAAGGGCAATGCCTGAATAAAGGCATGTGCTTCTGCTACTTTGGCGGTGGCAATTACTTGCTCTAGGCTAAACTCAGGTCGGTATAAAGTAATATTTTCCAAGATAGTTCCCGAAAATAGATAGCAGCTTTGTGGCACAACTCCCATTTGCGATCGCAAAGATTGCAGCGAAATGTGTTTGAGATTATGTCCATCAATTAAAATATTGCCATTTGTCGGGTGGTACATCCCCTGAATCAGTTTAACTAAAGTGCTTTTCCCAGAGCCACTTCGACCGACAATAGCGACTGTCTGCCCTGCCTTCACTTTTAAGCTAATATTTTGTAATATATTTGTTTCTTCATCACTTTCATAGCGAAACGTTACATTGTCCAGATGAAGATCGCCGTTTAGTTTCGGTAAAGCTAATTTACTCCCCTGAAGAGGTTCTTCGGTTTTGGCATCGAAGACATCATTAAGTCTTTCTACCGAAATGAAGACTTCCTGTAATTCATCCCATACCCCCACTAATACCAAAACAGGACTAATAATATAACCTTTCATCATATTGAAGGCGACATACTGACCAATACTTAGTTCTCCTTTGATGACTAAAGTCGCCCCGTACCACAGCAATGCTGCTCCACCGATGGTATTAATCATGTTGCTTAAAAAACCAAGATTAATTGCCAGTTTTTGACCTTTAAACTGCACGTTTAATTGACGAGTTAAAAGCTCTTCCCAACGCCAGCGTAAATCTTTTTCTGCCGTTACAGATTTGACAGTAGAAATTCCTGTCATCATTTCGACCAAAGAAGAATTTTGATCGGCAGTAGCGTTAAATCTTTCGCGCGAAACTTTTCGCAGCAATGGAGTAGCAGCTAAGGTCAAAATGACGATAGGTGGGATTAAAAGCAAGATTAAGGCTGTGAGCTTCCAGTTGTAATACAGCATTAATCCTAGATAGATAAATCCTGTGAAAAAGTCTAACCAAGAAAGCAATACGTTCCCGATCAAAAATTGTTGAATCTTTTGATTTTCTTGAACCCGAGTAATAATATCTCCAACCCGACGAGATTCAAAAAACTTCAGTGGTAGGTTTAAAGCATGATTAATGAACCCACTAATCATAGTTAAGTCGAGACGGTTGGCTAAATAACTCAGTAAATAGGTACGTACTGAAGTTAAGCCACCTCCTAAAGCGCCAAATAACAACATTCCTATGACTAAAACATTCAAAGTTGATTGACTTCGACTGACTACCACCTGGTCAAGAATGATCTGAGTAAACAGAGGCGATACCAAACCAATCAGCTGAATTAAGATAGAGGCAATAATGATCGTTAAGCTGATCGAACGATAGGGCAATAGTAGGGCGAAAAATCTGCCTAGAGTGCGCTTTTCTGTTGGGGCATCTGCTAGAGCATTGGTTGGTTCAAGCAACAAAGCAAATCCCGTCCAAGCATCAAGAAACTCCGACCGAGCCACTTCAGACTTATCTGCGGCTGGGTCGGCAACCAGAACTTTGTCGCCTCTAACGCGGTAAACCACTACATAATGCTCACCTTTCCAATGAGCAATCCAGGGATTTTTTTGCTCGACAATACGGCTTAAACTTGCTCTGACAGGGCGAGCATGATAGCCTAATTTTTCAGCGGCGATCGCTAAATTTTTGAGAGATGCTCCAGAACGTCCAATTCCAATCAGCTCACGTAAATAATTGATGCTGATCGATTTACCCCAGTAGCGGCTAATCATGGCGAGGCAAGCCGCACTGCAGTCAGAAGAACTTTGCTGTTCGATATGGGGATAAGTTTGCCAAAGACCTCGACGTTTTGTGGGTTTGGGATATTCAATTTCTTGTTCTTGGTCTACTGGTGCGTTCTGTTCGGCTTTGACAACATCAGCCTCGTAATTAACCGCTAAAGTGGGTTTATTAATTACAGCAAGAGCATTGACATTACTAGAACTTATACTCTTTAATGATGATGGTGAGCGATTGGCCGAAGGAGTAGAGTTATTTTGCCAAGAATCAATTAACTCAGGAGCTAGTTCCGAGAAGATTTGCCAGTTTTCTGGCGACAATTCATAAAATAACAAGACAGTTTGAGATGTCCAGTCAGCCTGTGCCGATGGATATCCCCAAGAATCTCCTATTTTCACTATTTGATTTTTAATCTGACCGTTACGCAACCAAAAACGGACATTGTTTGCTTTAGCTACTACTTTAGTTCCTGCTCTAATTTTTTTTTCGGTTAAATAGGGTAATAATTGTTTGAGGCGCTGACTAGATAAATAACGTAACTCAGTTAGAGTTTTAAAAAAAATTAGTTTTTGCTGTTCGTGAATGACAATCCGCCACTTTAAAGCTAATTCTGGCAGCTTTTTCAGAAAAGGCTTGAGTTTTTCTAAAGTAATTCGCGCAACTTTAACCTTACTTGCTGCTTGAACTCTATATGATAAAGGACTTTCGTACCAAAAAGAGTGAGCGCCAAAAATTTCTCCTTCCAACAATAAATTTGCTGAAGCTTCCCTTTTTTTATCAACATCAAAGCCTAATAATCTGACTCTGCCTTCGCATATCAAAAAAAAATATTCAGAATTGTCCGATGATGAATTTGAATCAGGTAAAGTTTGAGGCTGAATTACAATCTGCTCGCCCAATTCATATTCGTGAATTTCAAACTCTTGAGTAAGCAATTCAAGTGTGGGTATTTTTTCTGAAGAAAATTGACTTTGGTTTAATAGTAAATTTAAAATTGACGATCGCATTGCTAATTCATTATTATTAGATAGCGATTTAGCTTGAATAATATCCACTTGTTTTTGCTCCGCAAAAAGCTACTAGAATTTAATAATTGAATCCCGTTTAATTGTGCAGCTACTACTAAACAATTTTGAGAGAGTATAGTTTTTTTAAAAAAAATTAGTTTAATTATTTGATAATTAAGAAATGGGTGTCACTTATTTGAGTAGATAACACCCTTGTTCTTAGACAACTTAGAAAAAATAATTAACCGAATAAACGATATAAAATACCCATAGCAAAATTTCTTTGCCCCCCTTTTACTTTGGCAGATTGATGATCCGCATCTTCTAGAGAGTAAAGATCTAGATCTCGAATATTAGCGGATTTCTGGGTTATTTTAGCTTCTTGAAGATGATGTACCTTGGCATTAATTGATGGCTGCATTACTTCACGATTACTTTTCATCAATCGGTTATATGTTCGATAGGGAATATAATGCAAGGGATTATATCCAGAAAAGCGCAAAATCAAAAGACAAGCCCAGGAATATTTTCCCGATAAAATAGCGTCAACTACCTGGTTGAATTGCTCATTCGTCATCGCTCTGTTGAACTGAGAATCGGCTGAATAAGGTTTGTTGTACATGATACTTCTTTAAATTAAATTAAGTTAAATTGTTTAGTCTTGGTTTTATAAATTAATGCCATCTTTTTGCATTTTTTTAACTGGTTCGAGCAGCAAATCAATAATGCGACGGTGGCGAATCACAATATCAGCACTGGCTGTCTGTCCTGGTTTGAATAAAATCTTTTTCAAATTGTCAGAAACATAGTTACGTTCGAGTTCGATTTCCACTCGATATACTTCACCCAACTTTTCATCGGTTTTAGTATTTGCTGAAATGTTGGTTACTTTCCCTGGAATTATTCCATAATCCTGATATGAATAGGCATCAAATTTAACCTGTGCAGCCATGCCCTTTTTGATAAAGCCAGCATCTCGGTCTGGTAATACAGCAGAAAGTACCAGAGGAGAGTTGTCAGGAGCAATTTCTGCTACAGTTTCTCCTGGCTGTATTACCTTACCTGAATTGACTACGTTAAAGGCTAGAACTGTTCCGCTTACAGGAGCTCTAAGCAATCTTTTTTCTAACTGACTTTTGGCAGTTGCTAGAAGATTTTTAGTTTCGGCAATCTTACTCTTAGCTTGATTAATTTCTAGCTCTAACTGCTGGGCTTTTTGCTTAGCTGTAACCTCAAGTCGAAGACTATCAGCTTTTTTAGATTCCAACTCTGTCTGAAGGCGTTCTGCTTCTTTTTGAGCCTCAGTCAAAGCTCCTTGATTCTCAGTAATGCTAGATCTCATATTCCTGGTAGACTGCTGTGACTGATATATTTGCTCATTAATACTACTAATGCCTTGCAGTTTACTATCAATTAACTGTTGTTCAATTTGGCGTTGAGCTTGTTGAGCCTGAAAAATATATTCTTGGGAGATTGCTCCCTCCTCAGCAAGTCCCTTGAGCTTTGCCAGTCTTTGTTGATGTTCTTTTAAGTCAAGATTAATCTGATTGAATTTAGCTTTATCTAACCCAGACAATTGCGCTGTTTGCCCCTGTCTTGCTATATTTGCTGCGAGTTCAGACTGTTGTTGCTCTAGCAAATCACTAGTCACCTGTGCTTTAGAGATTGCCGATTCAATCGCTAATTGTTGCGAGCGTATTTCAGCTTGACCAATTCGTCGCTGGGTTTCGACTTCAATCTTAACTTGCTCTAATAAATTAAGTTTTTGACGCAATTCAAGCTGACTAGAGGACAAAACTTCTTTAAGTCTTTCGACCTCTTTAGTTTCTCGCTCCGAATCTAAGGTCGCAATTAGTTGTCCAGCCTTGACTCTTTCTCCTTCTTTTACCTCAATACTTCTGATCTTGGCTGCTTCAAGGGATTCAATTTTGTAGGCATCTCCTTTGGGGACTAATTTTCCTTGAGCCTTTCCAATCTGATCGATTTGGCCAAACCAAGCCCAGGCAAAAAAAGTTAAACAAAACACAATTCCTCCCACAATTAATTGTAGGGGTAGGTTAGATGGAGGTTCTTCCAGTAACGATTGCATCGCTGGCGACCATTGAGCTGATTCCACCTGGCTATCACTACTATTAGTAACAGCTAAAGCTGAAGACTGCTGCTCAGGATTTAAGATTGTTAACTGAGATCCTTCGTTGTTGCCTCCATTCCTAGGAGAAAGTTGGGAATTATTCTCTGAGTTATTGTTAGAGACTATCTTCGTGTCTCTCTCAGAATTACCGTTGCTGACATTAGAATTCAAGATTGTTAACTGAGATCCTTCGTTATTGCCTCCATTCCTAGGAGAAAGTTGGGAGTTATTCTCTGAGTTATTGTTGGAGACTATCTCCGTGTCTCTCTCAGAATTACCGTTGCTAACATTAGCTAGATTTGTTTTTGGCAATATTTTCATGAGTTTAAAACTGATAACTCTTTATTTAACTACGAGCATCGAAGCTTTGATATGCATCAAGGAACAATTTATTTAAATAAATGGCTAAAAAAATAGCCTAGATTAAAATTTAAAATTTCTTCCCCACTACTTTACACAAAATTGAGCTAGTTGACATATATTCAACATCTTTTTGTAATATTGTTTAATGCACAACGACTTTTTAAAATTCAATTGACATAGTAAAATATTTTGGACGATCTTTATTGTGTATCCGTTTTGGCAATCTTATTCATCGTTGTTTAAAGTTAATTTAAAATACTACACGCATACTATTTAATTGATTTATTAGCAGTGAATATTAATTTTTTATTTTTTTATTTTTTATTTTCAACTATTAAAATCTAAATCAACATCACTGCAAAATTACACTTTTTTCGTGAAGATTTTGTGAAGAGAGCTAGCACTCTCAAAAACAATGGCGTATAGAGCAATACACTTTTATTCGTAATCCCCCATGAATCAAGACATTTACAGATAGCTTTTGAGTAAATTTAGCCAATAAAATAATATTAGCGCGGTTTAATACCCATGAAATTCATAAAACTCATGGAAAAACTCATCTTGCTGCTCGAAGTGAAATTCATAAAATATTTTTAAAATCTCGAAAATATCATAAGGTAAAGATTACCATCGTTTGTGGCAGGAGCAACCTATGAGCCGTCTAGCACTGTTAAGCGTTTCCGATAAAACTGGAATTGTGGAATTAGCCCGTAAATTAGTAGCCCATCAGTTTGAGATTATCAGTAGCGGTGGTACAGCTAAAACTTTGCAGTCTGCTGGCATTAGCGTCATTAAAGTAAGCGACTACACAGGCTCACCAGAGATTTTAGGCGGTAGAGTAAAGACTCTGCATCCGCGCATTCATGGGGGAATTTTAGCTCGTCAGGATTTGCCAGAGGATCTTTTGGAGTTGACGGCTAATAATATTCGTCCGTTTAATTTGGTAGTAGTAAATCTTTATCCCTTTGCTAAAACGATCGCCCAACCCAATGTTAGCGTAGCCGAAGCAATTGAACAAATTGATATTGGTGGCCCGACTTTAATTCGCGCAGCAGCCAAAAACTATCAGTACCTAACGGTATTATGTAATCCCGAGCAGTATGAGCCGTATCTAGCTGAATACGAACAGTCTAATGGTGGTGACGTATCGCTCGAATTTCGGCAGCAGATGGCAGGAAATGCCTTTGCCCATACTAATAGTTACGATCGCGCTATCTCAGCCTATTTTGCTAATTTAAATCAGTCGGTATTACCAGACAACTTGCCAGATATCTATAGTATTTCTGGCACTAAAGTTCAGTCTTTACGTTACGGTGAAAATCCTCATCAACCCGCAGCCTGGTATCAAACTGGTGTAGCATCGGGATGGGCAGCAGCAAATAAGCTTCAGGGTAAGGAGTTGAGCTATAACAACCTAGTGGACTTAGAAGCAGCACGACGCATCATTACTGAATTTGACCCTGCCGAACCCGCAGCAGCGGTTTTAAAACACACGAATCCCTGTGGGGCAGCGGTGGCAAGTACCTTAGTAGAAGCTTATGAAAAAGCTTTTAATGCTGATAGTGTCTCGGCATTTGGCGGTATTGTAGCTTTAAATCAGACGATTGATGCAGCTACAGCCGAAGCCTTGACGAAAACATTTTTAGAATGCGTTGTCGCGCCAGGGTGCGAGTCACAAGCACAAGAGATACTAACAGCTAAATCTAAATTAAGAATTTTATTATTACCTGACTTAACTACAGGGCAGCCAGAAACCATTAAAGCGATCGCGGGAGGGTTTTTAGTCCAAGCCAGCGACGATCAAGTTGAAAACCCCGATAACTGGCAACTGCTCAGCGAAAAGCAACCTACACCCGCACAAATTGCTGAGATGTTGTTTGCCCAAAAATTAGTTAAGCATGTTAAATCTAATGCTATTTTAGTTAGTCGCGATCGCACTACCTTGGGTATTGGTGCAGGACAAATGAATCGTGTGGGTTCAGTGAAAATTGCCCTCGAACAGGCGGGAGAAAAGGCTCAAGGCGCGATAATGGCGAGTGATGGCTTCTTCCCCTTTGATGACTCGGTAAGGACTGCTGCTGCTGCGGGAATTACCGCTATTATTCAACCAGGGGGATCGATTCGCGATCGAGATTCCATTGCTGCTGCTAATGAGTTAGGAATTGTAATGGTCTTAAGCGGTACACGCCACTTCTTGCACTAAAAATGCTGACCTGAAGATTAGACTAAATATGTTAGTGGGATTAAATAGGGTTAGGTTATTGGTTTATACTGTACTGTGTGATATCGAGGATGCTAAATAATAAATATTAAAAGTAGAGTCTCGTATTTAAGTTTAGAAGTAAGTTTTTTTGCTGTGCAGCTATAATAAAAGGCTCAACAGCGATAGGCTAATAGACCATAAACTAAATTCTTACCGTCGTAATTAAACAAGGAGGATGATTTTTAATGACCCAAGTGGTTGTTGGACAGAACGAAAACATAGAATCTGCGCTGCGTCGTTTCAAACGTCAAGTGTCCAAAGCAGGTATCTTTGCCGATATTAAACGTCGTCGTCACCACGAGACGCCAATCGAAAAACGCAAACGCAAAGCGATCGCTCGTCGCAAAAAACGTTACCGTTAAATTGATTATTTTTCTTACTAAATTGCACAGCTAAACCGCATCAAGACCTTTAAACAGTTTTGAGTCGTTTCTTTTGCAGTAAATGATGCAGGGGTTTACGTGATTAGTAGTGATAGTGATAGTGACAGTAAGAAAATAAGATTATCTACCAGCGATGTAGCGCCTTAAGCAACTGCATCGCTTTTTATTTATTTACTTAATTTAATATATTTAGTTATAACTAGCTACCTGACATATTTATTTATCATTAAATTGTGGATTTAATACCCGTTGCTGATAATCAATCATATATAGTTTGCGATCGCAATTTAACAGTTGTGCAGTTTTCGGCAGATGCAGCAAAGTATACGACTCAAGCAGTTATGCCAGGACAAGATATTTTAAGCTGTTTGCCTGAAATGGTGGGTTTAGAAACAACCTGTCAAGAAATACTGACAGGAGAACAAGACAGTTTTACCCTAGAAGCTATTCTCCGTTACCAGCCAGACGATGAACTGCTTTATTTTAATCTGGTGATTCAAGAAATTGAGCAACAGATTGCAATTTTCTTAGAAGATGTCACTGAGTCTACCCTGCTACACCAATCTTCAGTACAGCGACTCAATGAAGTTGAAATCACCCTCAACAAACTGCAAAGATTTGAATACTGCACCAACAAGATCATCGCTTCCATGCAGGATGTGCTATTGATTACCTCTCCTTTAGGTATAATCGAGCGGGTTAACAAATCGGCTACCGAATTATTCAAGCAAACCAAGTCAGATTTAATCAACCAACCGATAGATGAACTAATTACCGATTGTAGTTATAATCATCAAAAAATTTATAGCTCATTGTTGAGTTCAAAGGATGTAGTTAGCAAAATAGAGGTTAGTTTTACCAGCAAGCAATCGCAAACGATTCAGATTGAATTTGACTGTTTTATTGCTCCTACCGAAGTAAAAAACTTTTTTAATTGTGTTTATATTGGTAGAGATATTACTGCCAGAAAACAAGCAGAAGCAGAAATTCGCAAATCTCTCGCCCGCGAAAAAGAGTTAAGAGAACTTAAATCAGGGTTTATTTCGATGGCTTCCCATGAATTTCGTAATCCTCTCAGCAGTATTTTATTATGTGTGCAGAATCTGCGAGAAGAACCTCCCGAACTTAACCCTAGTAGTCGTGAATTCTATTTGCAATCAATTCAAGATGCAGCTTTAACCATGAACTCGTTGTTAGAAGATATTTTAGTTCTCAGTAAAGCCGAATCTGATAAACAAACCCTCAAGCTAGAACCAATAAATCTTAAAGCTTTCTGTCACAAGATTATTCAGAAATTAGCCTCACTCTATGCCGATCAGACAGTTAATTTTGAATATTGTCTGGCAGCCGACATCGTTAATTTAGATCAAACAACTTTAAGTCATATTTTAAATAATTTACTTGCCAATGCTCTCAAGTATTCCCCTGCAAAAACGGCAGTTAATTTAATCATTACCGATCAAATTGAACCCCCAGCGATTAAAATTGAAGTTAGAGATCGCGGAATTGGTATTCCTAAAGCATCACAAAAGCATTTATTTGAATCATTTTATCGAGCAAGTAATGTTAGTTCATTTCCTGGTACTGGTTTAGGGTTGTCAATTGTTAAAAAATCGGTCGATCTCTACCAAGGTTCAATTATCGTGGATAGTCAGGTCGATCGGGGAACGAAAATTATTGTTTATTTACCAATTAAGTTAAATTAATCAAAATATATTATGAACGAAATTAGTAAGACAGAAATACGCCAAAAATTAGGGAATATTACTCAACTGCAAGAACTTCTATTTGGCGATAAAATTGATGAATATAATTTTAAATTAGATCAATATAATCAGAGATTAGATACTCTGGAAGCAAATTTAAAAAAATCGCAGGGAACAATTGAAGCGTCCATTGCTCAATTGGAGCAAAAGCTTTTTGAACAGATCAATTCAGTGGTTAATGCTTTAGAAAAAAGTAGCCAAGATCAAATTCTTAAAACTCAAGCAGAACAGCACAAATTACAACAAAAGCTTGACAAGATAGCAAAATATAGCAACGAGCATCTAGATTTTTTACATCAAAGCTTAGATACTAAAACTAATAGTCTGAAAACTGAAATAATCCAGACAAAATATAGTTTAAACCAAGATTTAAATTCAGTTAAACAAGAGCTTGTAGCCAAGTTAGAGGATAATCTAGCAGAACTTACTGCTAAGAAAGTTTCTCGTGCCGATTTGGCAGAAGTCCTGTTTGAATTATCTCTTAAACTAAAGAGAACGGATGCAGATTTAGATACAGATTTAAACTTTTCTGATCTAGAAGATTCAGCATCTACAGAAGATTCATCCCCGACTAATTTGATGCTTCCTGAAACTAAATCAGTTAAATCTTAAGCTGGATAAATATTCATGAATTATGGTTCTAAATGTTAGAAAGCCAGGAGCAAAGTAGCGGTTTAAGCATCACCTCCTCAGCTAACTTTACACAATGGTTAAGCGATCGCTTTCTTAGTCTAGCTTTTACTACTTATCAAGCAGGTAAAATTTTTCTCGTTGGTTTACAACCTAATGGGAATCTTTCAGTCTTTGAACGTACTTTTGACCGCTGTATGGGTTTGTGGGTTAATAATTCCAGTTTATATCTGAGTTCTCTCTATCAAATCTGGGGTTTTGAGAATGCCTTAGCAACGGGAGAAACCTATAACGGCTATGATTTTCTCTATATTCCTCAATTTAGCTACGTTACAGGGGATTTAGACGTACACGACTTGGTCATAGATCGTTCTGGCAAACTAATATTTGCCAATACTTTATTTAACTGTTTAGCCACAGTTAGTCACACCCACAGCTTTACTCCTCTATGGCAGCCTGAATTTATTTCCCAGTTGGTAGCAGAAGATCGCTGTCATTTGAATGGAATTGCTTTACAAGAGGGAGAAGTTCGCTATGTCACTACTATCGGACAAACTGATCGAGCAAATGGCTGGCGCGATCGCCGTCATCATGGAGGCTGCGTTATCGATATCACTAATAATCAGCTAATCGCTACAGGATTATCAATGCCTCACTCCCCTAGGTGGTATCAGAATCGTCTATGGCTATTAAATTCTGGTACTGGTGAATTTGGCTATCTAGATTTAAACCAAGCAAAATTTGAACCTGTCGTTTTTTGTCCAGGCTATCTTCGTGGTTGTGCCTTAATTGAAAATTATGCGGTGGTAGGCATCTCGCAATTAAGAAATAAAACTTTTTCTGGGTTACTGTTAGAGCAAAAATTACAACAAGCAGACACAGAATCATTTTGTGGCTTGTTGATTATCGATTTATTGCAAGGGAAAATTGTTCACTGGTTAAAACTCGAAGGTGTGGTGAGCGAACTATATGATGTTGCTATCTTACCAAACGTTAAAAGACCTATGGCACTTGGCTTCAAGTCTGATGAGATCAAGCGATTAATCACAATTGGGCAACTATAGCCGTACAAAGTTAGCGGCGCGTTTTGAGTATGAATATTCACACTCAAAAGCCGCCGCAGATTAGGACATTGATAGTAATTGGCTCGTAAGTAGGAAGTAGGAAGTAGGAAATAGGAAATATAACGCTTAGTTTTATTAGTTTACTCTACATTTTTAACTTTTTAAGCTGACATTTTGAAGAACTGTGGTTATAGTTGGGTACTGCTATTTATAAGCAATCTTAACTCAATTTTTTGACCTCAAATTGTCATTTTTGGGGTTCTACTAATATTTCTCAACTGTTATTTTTTTTAGTCCAGTAGATAACATATAACTAAGCATTATTTATGAATAGATATAGCGCAACAATTATTTCAATTGGGCTATCCTTGATCTTAATTAACAACTATTCTCTAGATAATGCGATTGCGCGGAGCGCACCAGCAAAGCTGATCGCCAAACAAGCTCCAGATAATCCAGTAAATAACTGTAATCAAATAAGTAATCAGGTTAACACACCATCAAATACTATTCCAGTTGACCAAATTGTCGCTTATCGTAATCTAGTAGCATCTACAAAAACTACGCCAAATGCTACTCAATATAGCTTTTGGTGGGCAGCATTACAGTTCGATCCGTTTGACGGTAAATTGGTACAAAATTGGTTTGCTTATCCACAAAAACAGCAGATCAATTTAGTTGTTAACTGGCAACTATGGACTTTACTTGACTATTTTGGACGCTATCGTTTTGTCAATCAGTTTGGTACTGTCGCCAGAAAATATGGTTATAGTCTAAATATTTTCAATCAAAAGGATCAGTGTTTGGCTAGCTATAAATATAACTCCACCAGCATTCCCCCTAAATGGGAACTGAATTTAGTACAATCAGGTAGAAGTAGTTTGCCTATTGAACCCGAACCACAGCAGCCATCTATTCTTGAAGTACCTTAGTTTAGGAAATAGGGAAGTAGGGAGATAGGGAGAGAAATAATTATAATTTATGATTATTGTTCCAAGTCTCAAACACAATCGTTAACGGAACAGCATTGTGTCAAGTAAAAAAATGTCAGAAAAAAGGGCAGCGATCGCCACCCCTATTTAACGAATATCTAATTCAGTAATCAGCGCGAAGTTGCGTTGCCCTAAAGGACTAGCTTCGCGTCGCGGGGGTTCCCCCCGTTGAGCAAACTTCGTAAGAAGTAACCAGTAATCACTACTTCTAACTTTTAACCAGCTTTTTAGTTTTGAGCTTACGCAGACGAATTGACTCTGGTGTGACTTCTACCAATTCATCAGAACCAATATATTCTAGAGCGCGTTCTAAGCTCATTTCAGTCGGAGCTTGTAGCTGAACTAATTCATCTCCACTTGCAGCACGATGGTTAGTGAGCTGCTTGGCTTTACAGACATTTAAATCAAGGTCTTGGGAACGATTATGTTCACCAACAATCATGCCTTTATAAACTTTGGTACCAGGAGTAATAAAGAATATTCCTCGATCTTCGGCATTTTTCAGAGCATAGAAAGTGGCTACACCTTCTTCAAAAGCAATAATTACGCCGTTGTAGCGAGTTTCTAGTTCACCAGAGAAGTCACGATACTCTAGAAAACTGTGGTTCATAATACCTTCACCACGAGTAATACGTACGAAGTCACCACGAAAACCAATCAAACCTCTAGCGGGGATAACAAACTCAAGTTGAGTCCGTCCAGCACCAGTTTGCATATCCTTCATTTCGCCTTTTCGCTGTCCAAGACGCTCAATACAGCTACCAACGGCAGCTTCAGGAACATCTAAGACAAGATACTCAAAAGGTTCACAGGGCTTACCTTTGATTTCGCGGTAGATTACCTGGGGTTGGGATACTTGAAATTCATATCCTTCTCGACGCATGGTTTCAATCAGGATACCTAAGTGTAGTTCCCCACGACCTGAAACCAAGAATTGTTCGGCTGAATCCCCGTCTTCCACCCGCAGAGCCACATTAGTTTCTAACTCTCGCATTAGGCGATCGCGGATTTGACGTGAGGTGACAAAATCGCCTTCCTGACCCGCAAACGGTGAATTATTAACCGAAAAGGTCATTTGTAAAGTAGGTTCGTCTACTTTAATCAGCGGTAGCGCTTGAGGCTCACTGGGACAAGTTATTGTCTCGCCAATATTGGCATCGGCAAAGCCTGATACCGCCACAATATTGCCTGCACTAGCTTCATCCATTTCCACCCGTGCTAGACCTTTAAAACCCATTAGCTTAGATATTTTGGCTTTAACAATCTTGCCATCTTCTTTAATCAAAGCCGCCTGTTGACCAGATTTTAATACACCGTTGTGAATTCTGCCGATCACAATCCGACCCAAATAGTCGGAATAATCAAGCGTTGTTACCTGTAGCTGTAAAGGCTTATCTACATCTCCTGCTGGAGGTGGGACATGATGAATAATCGCTTCAAATAGAGGTTGCATATCAACCCCTTCTTCATCTAGGGTTTCTTTCACATACCCTTCTAAACCAGAAGCATAAAGGGTAGTAAAGTCACACTGGTCATCATCTGCACCCAGTTCTACAAATAAATCAAATACTTTATCCACTGCGCCATCTGGGTGAGCGCGAGGACGATCGATCTTGTTAACTACTACAATCGGACGTAAGCCTTTTTCCAAAGCTTTTTTTAACACGAAGCGAGTCTGTGGCATCGGCCCTTCGTTAGCATCAACAATGAGGACACAACCGTCAACCATTCCCAGAACCCGTTCGACTTCACCACCGAAGTCAGCGTGGCCAGGAGTATCAACAATATTGATTAGAGTATCTTGATAGCTAACTGCGGTATTCTTGGACAGAATTGTAATTCCGCGTTCTCTTTCAAGATCGTTGGAGTCCATAACGCAATCTGGTACATCTTCGCCTTCGCGGAAAATACCCGATTGTTTGAGAAGTGCGTCTACGAGAGTGGTTTTACCGTGATCGACGTGAGCAATAATGGCGATGTTGCGAATAGGAAGAGACATATGATTGGTCTATTAGACTTTTGTATCTTTTTCTCAAAGATTCTTAATAATTATAGCTTAAGTTTGTTTTTATTTATCTTGAAATGTTATGGGTAAGAAAAGGATGAGACGAAAAAAAAGTTTTTTGCTAGTAGCTATTTTGGGGATTATCTTCGATCAGCTAACTAAATATATTGTCGTGCAAAATTTTGTTGAGGTTGGTACTACTTGGCCTATCTGGCAAAATGTGTTTCATTTAACCTATGTAGTTAACACGGGAGCGGCCTTTAGTTTCTTTCGCGGACAGGTTGATATTTTACGCTGGATTTCTCTCGTAGTGAGTTTGGTTTTGGTTACTTTCGTTTGGTACTCCCCTAGAATGACGTTACTAGAGCAATTGGGTTATGGATTTATCTTGTCAGGAGCAGTGGGGAACGGCATAGATCGCTTCTTATTTGGCTATGTGGTTGATTTTTTCGATTTTCGCCTGATTAATTTTCCTGTCTTTAATCTAGCTGATGTCGCCATTAATATTGGCGTGATTCTACTTTTAATAGCTAGTTTTGGTACACCATCTAAACCCAAAACAAATCAATAACTGATTAATTAATCTGAAGATATTGCTGCATAAAAGCATCAAGGAAATTACTGGGGAGATCTCTGTGACAGGAATGGCAATCAGATGGTGTTATGGCGATCGCAAATTTATAGCTAAAGCAACAATAATTAAACCTAAGTCAAATATTCAGCCAAATATGCCGATTTTCATGGTCAATTCTGCTCTTAAAATATCTCTACTTTTTAGGAACCAAATTATTACACATATTCTACAGATAAACTTATTTTCAATTAGCATAAATACTTAACAAAAGTTTTTGTACTCCAAGCTGAGAAGTTGTCTTGATTTAAGTTAAAATCCATATTTGATCGATCTTGTAGAGCTTGTATCTGTTAAAACTTTAGCTAGGAAATAGTCAATAATTACTAAGACAAGTTAAAGAATCAGGACAGGTTACTGGGGATCGATTTACGATGGCATCTAGTGACAGAAATACAGAAAAACCAGGAGGATTTGTGTACTTTATAATCTCTTAACTCTTAAATTTAACAAAAACCATTTATCTAGCAAAAATATTCAATTAACATTGTTTTCTGTAGGTAAAGTTTTAAGTATTATCAACACAAATTTTTTAGTTATCTCGCTTCAGTACTGAGTTGAGAAATAATCTTCATCAGCATTACATCACCGCTGAAAGAAATTTGGAGTTTTATTCTGCCACAACTACATAATTATTAGGAGAATCTATGACCGCAACCGTCGATAGACAAGTAGAGAACAGTCAAGAGCCAGCAAATCGTCAAGCAAGCCCACGCAAAATCGGCATTCCCAAAGAAATATATGCTAATGAATGTCGTGTAGCTGCTACACCCGATACAGTTAAAAAGCTACAGAAGTTAGGCTTCGAGATTTTGGTTGAAAGTAATGCAGGTGCAGCTGCTAACTTTACAGACCAGGCTTATCAAGAAGTGGATTGTAAAATTGTTCCCGATGCGACCTCTTTGTGGTCAGAAGCCGATATTATTCTCAAAGTTCGCGCTCCCGAAAATTCGGAAATTGAAGTGATGCCTGATGGTAAAACCATTATCAGTTTTATCTGGCCTGCACAAAATGAAGAATTATTAACTAAGCTAGCAAATCGCCAAGCAACGGTGATCGCAATGGATGCAGTGCCAAGAATTAGTCGCGCTCAGAAGATGGATGCTCTATCTTCCATGGCAAACATTGCGGGTTATCGGGCAGTAATTGAAGCTGCTAATAACTTTGGGCGTTTCTTTACAGGACAAATTACCGCTGCGGGTAAAGTTCCTCCAGCTAAGGTAATGGTCATTGGTGCTGGGGTTGCAGGTTTGGCAGCCATCGGTGCAGCCAGAAGTCTTGGGGCAGTAGTACGCGCTTTTGATACTCGCCCTGCGGTAAAAGAGCAGGTAGAAAGCCTTGGTGCAGAGTTTCTGGAACTAGAGTTTGAGGAAGACGGTACGGGTTCTGGTGGCTATGCCAAAACCATGAGTAAAGAATTTATTGATGCTGAGATGGCACTCTTTAGAGAGCAAGCTAAAGAAATCGATATTATTATTACTACCGCCTTAATTCCAGGTAGACCAGCACCAAAACTGATTCTTACCGATATGGTAGAGATGATGAAAGAAGGTTCTGTAGTGGTAGATTTGGCTGCGGAACAGGGTGGGAACTGTGAAGTTACTCGACCCAACGAAGTTTATAAATACGACGGTGTAACCATAATTGGTTTAACTGACTTACCTAGTCGCATGGCTGCCCAATCTAGTCAGCTTTATGGTACAAACCTCTGGCACTTACTCAAAGATATGGGTGGGGCGGAAGACTATAAAGTAGACTACGAAGATCAAGTAGTTCGTGGGGCGTTGATTGTCCACGAAGGCAAAGTAACTTGGCCTCCACCAAAAATCGAAAATCCTTCCCCAACTCCTCCTCCTAAGCCTAAAGCGGTAGTGAATGCCGTAACCAAAGAAGAGAAAAAGTCTAATGGTATGCTCTGGGTAATTGTGGCTGGGTTAGCTTTATTGGGAATTGGTATTGGTGCGCCGACTTCTTTCTTGTCACACTTTACAGTATTTGTTTTAGCTTGCTTTATTGGCTATCAAGTAATTTGGAACGTTTCCCCTGCTTTACATACACCTCTAATGAGTGTGACTAATGCTATTAGCGGAATTATTATTCTGGGGGGGATGTTGCAGATCTCTGGAGAATTAACTTCACCTTCGGTAATTCTAGGAGCGATCGCAATTCTAGTAGGAACAATTAATATCTCTGGGGGCTTTTTGGTTACCCAACGGATGTTAAAAATGTTCCAGAAATAATCGATACATATCATACAAACCCTGTAGGGGCGGTTCGCGAACCGCCCTTAGCAATACATTGTCATTATCATTAAATTAATCATGTCAAATAATCTTGTGGCGGTTGCTTATATTGCAGCCAGTGCCTTATTCATCCTCAGCCTGGGAGGACTATCAAACCAGGAAACAGCCCGTCAGGGTAATTTGTTCGGTATTATTGGGATGGCGATCGCTTTTATCGCTACAGCCCTCAGCGCCCAGGTAAACGGTTACGGCGTTTTGATTGGGGCGATCGTTCCTGGAGCAATTATCGGCTCAGTTCTCGCTGCTAGAGTGGCAATGACTTCCATGCCCGAACTCGTAGCGATCCTCCATAGTTTTGTTGGTTTAGCTGCGGTACTTGTTGGTTTAGCTACCTACTTACAGCCTGAAAACACTCTAACTGGAGTTGAGGCAACTATCCACGAACTAGAAATCTACATCGGTATCTTTATTGGTGCTGTTACCTTTGCAGGTTCTGTAGTGGCATTTGGCAAGTTAAACGGTTCTTTTGGTAGCAAACCGCTGATGTTACCTGCCCGTCACTTAATCAACATTGCATTATTAGCTGGTTCAGTGGTTCTTGGTGTTCAGTTCATGGGAACAGAGAATGGCTTACAACCTCTGTTAATCATGACTGGTTTAGCTTGTGTACTCGGCTTCCTCCTCGTAATGGGTATTGGTGGTGCGGATATGCCTGTGGTCATTTCCATGCTCAATAGCTATTCAGGTTGGGCTGCTGCTGCTGCTGGCTTCATGCTTTCTAACGATGTACTAATCGTAACTGGAGCATTGGTTGGTAGTAGTGGGGCGATCCTGAGCTATATCATGTGTGAAGCAATGAATCGTTCTTTTATCAGTGTTATCTTGGGCGGTTTTGGTGAAGGCGCGACTGCCACCCCTACTGGTGAGGCTAAACCAATGGGTGAAGCTACCGCTACTAACGTTGAAGAAGTTGCAGAATTACTCAATGATGCTAAAAGTGTGGTGATCGTTCCTGGTTACGGTATGGCGGTTGCTCAAGCACAACATTCTGTTTCCGACATTACTAAAATTCTCCGCAAGCGCGGTAAAGAAGTGCGTTTTGGTATTCACCCCGTGGCAGGTAGAATGCCTGGACACATGAACGTATTGTTGGCAGAGGCTAATGTACCCTACGACATTGTGTTAGAGATGGACGAAATTAATGATGACTTTTCTAATACTGATGTGGTGTTAGTAATTGGTGCTAATGATACTGTTAATCCTAGTGCCTTAGACGATCCTTCTAGCCCAATTGCAGGTATGCCTGTCATGGAAGTCTGGCACGCGCAGAATACTATTGTGATGAAACGTAGTTTGGGTATTGGTTATGCAGGGGTGGATAATCCTTTGTTCTACATGGATAATAATCAGATGCTTTACGGTGATGCGAAGGCTAATGTTAGTGCTTTGTTGAATGAGTTGTCTAAAACTGAGAAGGAATTGGTTGCTGCTTAGTTTTTATTTGAGTTAGTTTGGAATCCTCCTAGTTTTTAGGGGGATTTTTTATTTCGCGCAAAGACGCAAAAGCGCGAAGGAGTTATTTGTTTGGTTTTGGAAATTGTTAAAGAAGGAAGCAAAGGATTGTTCTGTGTTTGATATGGTTTTGGAAGAAAAGGGAATTATTTGTGTATAGGTGATTTTCTTTAGATTTTTTTATGAGTATTGAAAACCAGAATTATCAATTTGAAATTTTAGAATATGCGGTTAATCAGCATCTAGATAAGCTTTTGTCTTGTAGTGATAAAAAAGATGCGTTAAACGTCATTCTAAATCAAAGTAAAGATCTTATTTGGAAAATAGCGACAGAAATCTACAATGAAAGCGGACATAAAATAGATTTTGCGTTTATCAAAAACCTACTCGATCAGAGAAGTAATCTATTAGAAAATAGAATTGGGGAAGAGCAAAAGGCTAAAGCCGATTTAGAAGCTAGAAGATTATTTAAAAAAGCCGAAAAAGAACGTTTTAGAGAAGAACAAAGAGTAGCCAGTATAAAGGCAACAGCCAAGTTAAAAGACCAAAAAATAGAACAAATAGCTAAACAAAAAGAACTAGATCGAGAGCGAAGAGAGAGAGAATCTAAACAATTACAAGCATTTAAACAAGCAAATTCAGAAATTAATAGTAATTACGAAAGCTCTGACATCTTTATCCGAATTGGAAATACAATTGCCGATCAACTTGAGATAAATCAAAAAACAATAAAATTTAATAGTTATATTATGAAAGATTTGGGAGCAGATGAATTAGATAATATTGAGATTGTAATGGCAATTGAAGAAGAATTTGATATAGAAATAACAGATGATGATATACCTTCATGTAAATCGATTAAGGTTTCACCATATGATTATTCATGTTCTTCATATGAGGATTGGAATATTGAAAAAATGTTTTATTTGGTTGTACAAAAAATCTGATTGAGTTTCGCGCCAAGACACAAAGACGTAAAGGGTTTATTTGTTTGATGTTTGGAATTTTAGGAAAAAGGAGCGAAGGGGCTATCTGTGAGGGAAAATGAGATTGCAAGGGAAATTGTGGATGCTGCGTACAAGATTCATACAAGGTTGGGGGCGGGTTTGTTGGAGTCGGTTTATGAGGCGGTGATGGCTTATGAGTTGCAGAAGCGAGGCTTAAGGTTTGAAAGACAAAAGCCAATTCCTGTGGTTTATGAGGGGATGCACTTAGGAGAAGGATTTCGAGCAGATTTTATTGTAGAGAATTTGGTAATCATTGAGTTGAAATCTGTAGAATGTATTGCTCCAGTTCACAAAAAACAACTATTGACTTATCTCCGTTTAACTAATAAACACTTAGGCTTACTAATCAACTTCAACACCGATCTCATCAAAAACGGTATTACTCGTATCGTCAACAACCTTTAATCTCTTGGCTTTTCTTCTTTGCGTCTTTGCGTCTTTGCGCGAAATTCATACCCAACAACTTCTTTATTTTGAATAATCTAATACAGAAATAGCTTTGTCCTTAATTTCATCTACTTTAATTAATTCAAGTAACTCTTGTTCATCATAAGCACCACCAAAAGCCTTGATCGCCGCACCTTCTAAAGCAAGTTCAAAAGCATCATCAATTATTTTGTTTAAATCTGCTTTATTGGCATAATACCCATCAGATTTACGTCTTTTATTAATCCTATTTATCTGTTTAATGGAATTATTGATGGAAAGTTTCCAAGATTTAGTTAGTCTTTTCTCAGCATCTTCTTTAATTAAATGTAGAAGCAAAACTACCATGTAGCTAAATATTTTGTTGAGTTTATCCTCTACAGACATTTCTTCCAATTGATCGACAATTTGTAAAGCAGTCACAAAGTCATGTTTTTCTATGCTTTCTCTTAACTGGATAAGTTCTTCCATCTGAATAACTTTAACTTGTTAGATAATCCTATTTTATTTGTAGTTCACTACTATTTTAAATTCGCGATCGCTTTTCTTCTCTACGTATCAAAAAAAAGCATACAAGTCAAAATAGAAGTTCATCTGTATTAACCAGTTGTTACTCTTGATAACTAAGCAATTGCCAATTTTTGTTACAAAAATTTATTTATTATGCTCTCCTTCTGGAAAAAATTAGGTTAAATTTGAAGTTGTCTTTTGAGGGATCTCCCTGTGAATTTGAAATCGTCAACGCGCAACCAAAATTCAGGTCAAACTCAAGCTAATAAAACTAGTATGATATTTTTTGACCCCAGCTTGATTAAAGCTGCCAGAAATATCTATCGCAGCTACTGTAATTTAAATGTTGCTACGGAAAATAAACCGAGAGGAATAGTGATCAATCGAGATAGCCATCGAGGTCAATTGGCATTTAATTCTAAACCTATATTGTTGCCTAGAGAGTGTTTTATTCCTCTCAAGCAGATTGAAGCAGAAGTATATTAAGAGAGACTCGAATTAATATTTCTAAATTATTTATTTGAACTTTAAATTAAATTATGGAAACAGTAGTTATGGCAATAGGATTTGCCACAGCTTTTACCTTTGGCGCGTGTATTGGTAGTTTCCTCAACGTAGTTATATATCGCATTCCCGCAGGATTATCTTTAGTTCATCCCCCATCTCGCTGTCCTCAATGTATGCATCCATTGGGAATTACGGAAAATGTCCCTGTATTTGGCTGGTTATGGCTTCGGGGTTGCTGTCGTTGGTGCAAAACTAGAATTTCCAGCCGTTATCCAATTGTCGAAGCAGTTACTGGCTTAATCTTTATGGCGGTTTTTGGGCGTTTTGGCTACAGTCTAGAAACTGTTGGCTACTGTCTTTTTTTATCTTGGCTATTATCGTTATCGATGATTGACTTGGATACTATGACTTTACCCTCGTCTTTAACTAAATCAGGATTAGTATTGGGCTTAGTATTTCAGGTTGTTATTGGTTGGCAAGCTAGCCATAGCCAAGGTGTAGCCAATGGTTTAATGTTTGGGATTGGTGGTGCAGTTTCAGGTATCTGGTTGCTAGAAATTATTGCCTTAATCGGTTTAATGATGATGGGACAGCAGGCAATGGGTGATGCAGACGGTAAGTTAATGGCAACTATTGGCGCTTGGATTGGCTGGAAATATGTTTTATTATCTAGCTTGATTGCCTGTGGTATGGGTGCAATTGTTGGCGGTGGCGCGATCGCTTTGAAAATTATTGGCAGAAAACAACCAATGCCTTTTGGGCCATTTTTAGCATTAGGTGGGGCATTAAGCTTATTTTTTGGGAATGAGATAATTGATGCCTATCTCCAGAATTTTTGGAGTTTTTAGCTTTAAAGATCAATGTTTTTTGTCTTCAACCTTCCCCTTTGAGAAACTCTTCGCTGTCGATCTGAACTCCATCCTCCGCCATCGATTTTATCGACTCTAATTTTTCTGCTTCAGCAACATGTTGTTTAGCCGTAATTTTAATTCCTGGCAGATGATCTAGGCTTTCTTGTAGTTGTCTTACTTGGTCAACAGGGGTAAATACGGTTAAGCCTTGAGGAATACATTTAACCTCTATAGGAGTAAAACCAATTAATTCTCCGTCTAAAACTACTTTTTGTGGTGGATTGGTAGTAACTTTTACCCACTTGGTTCGTAAATAGCCAACGTCATTTCTTTCGGCTGCTTCATTGTTACTTGCAGTTTGAAGTAGATGATAAGAAATAGCGATCGCCTCTACTCTCGTTTTAGCCGTAATAATGGTCACATCCAGTAGTCCATCATCATAAACTACTCCTGCTGTACCTTGGGCTAAAACTGAAGTAGGTGGTGCAGCATTGGCAACCGTCACAGCGTTAGCGTCAACTTCGATTACTTTATCATCAGTTTCAATTATCGTCGTGAATTTCTCAAATTCTCTCAGTTGCTTCAATCCAGAAAGCACATAAGCTAGCATTCCTAAGCGATCTTTTGCTTCGCGATCGGCATCTTCTACGGTTTCAGCCTCAAAACCTATTCCTGCCAATAAAATCATCGGCTTATCGTTACAGTATGCTGCATCTACCTTTTTAGTTGCACCATCGACAATTACCTGACATGCTGCTTCAATCGTGTCGGGTATATCCAAAGCATTGGCAAAAGCATTTGCTGTTCCTCTGGCGATCGCACCTAAAGGAATATCTGTATTAATTAAAGCTTCGGCGACTGCTGAAACCGTACCATCTCCCCCAGAAGCAATAATCATTTCTACATTATTCTTTACTGCTTGGACTGCTAATTCTCCTGCGCTAACTTCTGGGGTAGTGTATTGAATATCGAGATCGAATGTTGGCTCTAAAATACTCTTAATAGTGGCTAAATCTTGCTCTGAGTTACCTTGTCCCGCAACAGGATTGAAAATTAAACAAGCTGGGCGATTCATAAGCTAAAAAGCAATAAGTGTTCGACATGAGAAAAAAGCTACTAAAGGCAGTAGTTATTAATGTTTCTAGCTAATTCTTCTTTAAAAGTCATCTGTTAAAAGACTTATTCCAGGTTATGAAACAAGTTATTAAACAACAATGTTGACCTAATTGTGCTTATTGCTTATGGCTTTGCTTATTTACTTAGATATTTCAGGCTGTAATTCTGACAAGATGATAAACCGAATATGATTCAAGGATAAGTCACCAATCGAAACCGTTTCTTTATCAATTTTTACACCTTCACTCGTAATAAACTCAAAAGAAGTATCTTTTGCCATCTCTGCGTGATACCAAGATAGTCCCATAAAAAAGCGGGTGGGATATGGCCCTCCTTCAAACAGATCGTCGGGGTTAGATTCCATTGGTAACCAGCCATAGCCAGGAAGATAAAACTCCATCCAAACATGGTTATAATCAGGCTGTAAAGGTAGGTTGCGCTTGAGAGGATCCCCAGGACATTTATATCTCCCAACGGTGCGACAGGCAATACCATTAAGACGGCATAAAGCCAAAAGCAAGCCAAGATATTCCCCGCATGAACCCACTCCTCGTTTAAGTACAAGATCGGGAGTATCAATATGGGGTTTGATACCGTAGGCTAGTTTGTCATAAACATAGTTGCGAATACTGTATACCTGACGTAAAAGATTGGTTTCTGAGCCGATCGCTGTTTTGGCAGCCTGTTTAATAATCTCGGTATCCATAGCCAGATTATCGTTGTCTAACAGGTACTTTTGTTGATATTCTTGACTAAGGTTCGGTATTCTTTCGCAATCATCGGGCTTAATCTGATATTTAATGCTCCAGACTGCTAAAATTGCTTTCCAGCCAAATATATAACGCTGTTCAGAATTAAAATTATCAAACTTAAATACGGCAATGCGCTGCCCATCTTTAACTTCTTCCGTAAAGGGTAGTCCGATCGCCTGAACTGAGCGAATTTTTTGTCGATCTGTTTCTGCTGGTAAGGCAATACGCCATTCTAAATTGTCGATCTCGATCTCATCTAGAGGTGAAATTTCCTCAGTGTAGGACATCTCCACTAAATAGCCATTAGATAAAGCGTAGTTTTGCTGGCGGTTGTAAGCGAAATAAAGTGGGTGAATAAAAGTGCGATCGCGATCTTGTAATTCGTAATTGGGTTCAGCATTAGGATTGTCGCGGATATACATTTCGCGATCTGTATAAGCGACATAAAGAGTTTCTTGACCTTCGTTAGAATTAAAAGCTAATCCTGTTGGTGAAGCAAAGGGAGTTAAAACACTAAAAATAGTTTCTCCTGTAGCTCGATCGAGACAATAAACAGTTTGCTCTAGATCGTCTGTTAGCCAAATCTCTTCTGACTTGACGGTAATATTTTCTAAACCAATCCCAGGGGCATAAAAATGCGTAATCTTGGTGGCGCGATCGCGATTATAAACTAAAATCTTGCCTTGTTTTTGACTGGTCAAATAAATGGTCGATTCCCAAACAGCAATGCCGTTAATCTCGCAATCTAAATGGAGAAATAATTGCGGTTCAAAATCTTTAGTGACTAAAGAACAACAGTAGACACGTTCGCCCTTAGTAAACCAAAGAATATCATCAGTAATGGCTAAACCTGTTGCCCCAATAAAATCTGACCAACTGCGAGTATTTAGAATGGTCGTGTTATCTGTAGCGGGATCGATTTGTAGTAAATAACCGTTGTTAGAGTCAATCGCCCAAATAAAATCTTCATGGAACACCATACCGTAAATTGAACTGGCTGCGATCGGTCTAATGGTTGTGACAGCAGTAGGTTTATTTGAGGTCATATAGTCAATCAAAAGTTTGAGTACCTAAAATACTACATTTGTTTAGCCAGTTACAGTGTAGGTAGTGAACAATTGATTATTTGAGTTGAGATTATGCGCTCAATATACAGTTATGCCTCCGTTTCAGACAATGGTGTGGCTGAATCAATACAAGAGCTACCTAGTCTTTTAACTAAAGCTTTTTAAACTAAATTTGAACTAAAATTGAACAAGATACTGTTCATTTATACTTAAAAAGAGAGCCAAGCTTTAGACTTTACTCTCTTTTCAATATACAGTACCCCCAAGGGAATTTGAATCCCTGTCGCCTCCGTGAAAGGGAGGTGTCCTAGGCCACTAGACGATGGGGGCTAAGACTGACTGCCTGTTTTTGTGTCACTGGCAACGTTTCTAAATATATCGAATATTTTTGCCCCTGTCAACAAAATACTCAAAAAAACTTTGGGCGACGGCTAAAAATGACTACATACCCTGTCGCATTTGCTTTAATCGCTTTTGGGCAACAGGATCTAAGGTATTAAATAAAAAACGACCAGGAGGTTTTCTCTTGGTCTGTTTGTTGGTCTTATTTTTAGTTTTCTGGACTGCTAATCCTACTTCTCGCTCCAGCATTGGTGCGGAAAGCCATTCTGCTCCATAGCCGACCACAGTTAGCTGTTGGGCGCGATCGCTAGTCGCGACGATTAAACGAGTAGATTCCTGCTGGTATTTCTTGCGAGCAAAGGTGGCGCAAAATTTCTCAATATAGGTATCTGCGGTTTCGGCAAAGGCAGTATAATGTACCGATAAAGCAGCAGTGTGGGTTTCAGTGCTGCGAGGGGTGTCTTGATAATGAGCATCAAAAACAACCTTGGTACGGTATGCTACGGAAGCGCTATAGTTGATTAAACATTCGACTAGTTCATATCGAGCAGCTTCTAAGCCATGGCGATCGCGACTTTGTTTTAAGTCCGACCAGTCGCCGATGATGTTATAACCATCGACGAGTAATATTGCCTGGTGGGAGGGGGGAGACATTGCAATGGATGATCCTGATGAGAACTGGGTAAAGATTTACACTTTATTTTAAGTATATTTGTTAACAAAAAGTTAAACAAAAATAAATTACCTTTTTTATTGGCTTTCTGTTGCTAACAACTTTTGCTTAAGAGATTGAGGTTCTCCCTGAGCTACGACTTTGCCTCCTGCTAATAAAAATGCACCATCACAGTAGTCTAACTCTTCTAAACGGTGGGTTACCCAAAGAGCAGTTAGACCCCGTTCTTTGACTAGATTCCTCACCTGAGCGACTAACTCCAGCTGAGTATCTGCATCGAGCAAGGCAGTTGGTTCATCAAATAAAATAGCTTCGCAGTTACGAGCAATAGCTCCTGCGATCGCAATTCTTTGTTTTTGACCACCACTAAGAGCATGAATTGGTCTTCTTTCTAGCTCTGGTAAGTTGACTGCATCGAGGGCTTCTTTGACTCTCTGTCTTACCTGCACCTGAGTTAGATTCTCACTCACCAAACCAAAAGCAATATCTGCTCCCACAGTCGGCATGACTAGCTGATGGTCGGGATTTTGAAAGACAAATCCCGTTTTGTGAGGCATGACAACCGAACCACTATCAGGGATTAGCAATCCAGCTAATAACCTTAATAAAGTTGATTTACCACTACCATTGTTCCCCAAGAGCATCCAAAATTCCCCCTGGGGTACTTGAAGGGTGCAATCCTGTAAGACAGACGCTTCGTCAGACCAGCTAAAGCAGATATTGTTTACTCGGATAGTCGGCAATTTTTCCGCCTTAATATTGCTAGTAAAAGTCATTACTTTTCAGCTACAGTGGCAAAAAATCCAGGAATTCGACCTTCTGCCATCCCACCAGATTTCTTATTGATGCTAATGGCACAGATTAGGTTGCCTTTAACCGCTACTTTTTTATCTTCGTCCTTATCGCAGGTAAGTTCAATTAAGTCGGCGTTACCAGAACGCATAGCTGCCATCAGTTCTTGATAGAGACTTTCCGCTGCCTCAGCTTCTTTGCGCTGGACTGAGATTGGTAAAGGAATTTCTTGTAAAACGATATCGATAGTGAACATAATCTTGTTTTTTAATGACGGCAATTATTTGATTATCTTCCAGATTCTCGCAAATTCCCATCTTTATTTCCGCTTGGATCTCAAAAATCTTTATTTTTTCTTTGGTTTTGCCCTGGAAATTCTAGTTATTTTCTTTTATTATGTGTAGTATAAGTAAAGAAAAGTAAATTTTTCTCACAATTGGCTTGATGTACTTTCGTGTCAAGTCATTAAAATTGTAATCATTCCAACGATCTTAATAAATATAATTTCGGAGATCTATTTCCATGACAATAGCAGTAGGACGCGCACCAGCCAAGCGCGGTATCTTTGATGCCGTAGACGACTGGCTCAAGCGCGATCGCTTCGTATTCGTAGGATGGTCGGGTATCTTACTCTTCCCTTGTGCCTATA